>DAIQOO010000049.1:0-12630 GCA_036787845.1 Acidimicrobiales bacterium | reverse complement strand
GTGCTCGTCAACCCATCCAAGCCCGTGCACGTGCTCTGGTTTTACTACCCGGCGAACGTGAATGCACTCTTTGCATTGATTTCGTTCGCGACCTCGGGTATCTATCTCTCGTTCTTTCTCACGGTGCTTGGTTCATTCATTGCCAAGCGACGTGGTTGGGTACCGAGCGGAGCGTTCACGCTCGGTAAGTGGAGCACGCCCGTGACCGTGGCGGGAGGGTTATATCTGCTCGCGATGCTGTTGGACATCGTGTGGCCGAGTGCGCTCACCAGCGGTCGGGGAGTCCTCTTTAACTACGGCTGGATTACCTTGCTCGTGATGTTTATCATCGTGGCGGCGGGGGCACTCTACGAAGGCATTATTCGTCCCGACAAGAAGTCGGACGATCGAAGTCTCGTTCGCTAAACTGGTTCGCCATTCCGTTGCGGCCACCACGCCGCAACGGAATGGCGTCACTGTACGTGGTCGGGCGCGACGGAGTCCGCGTCGAAAGTGCCAGAGGCGTAATTCTGCCCTCCCGGTGGCGTGCGCTTCGTTTTGAATCAGTTCCTTCGTTAGGGAAATAGTCCCCGTAGTTCGGTCGCCTCGGCGATGCGCTCGACACCCACGACGAGCGCCGTGTCGCGAAGGGGCACGTTGAGTTGATCGTGACGAATCCACACCGCGTCGAAGGCGTCGTGCATGGTCTTTTCGAGTCGTTGTTGAAAGAGTTCACCTTCCCACATGAAACCTTGAAGGTCTTGCGCCCATTCGAAGTACGACGCGACGACGCCACCGGCGTTCGCTAACACGTCGGGCACGACTGGAATTCCTCGACTGTTCAACACGGCTGCGCCTTCGCCGGTGGTTGGACCATTGGCCGCTTCAACCATCGCCGAGGCCGCCATAGTTTGGGCCACTCGCTCAGTAATCACGCCACCGAGCGCGGCCGGGATGGCAATGTCGCTGGGCAGCGTAAAGAGTTCGTCCGCGTGTATCTCTTCGCTGGAGGGATAGCCCATGATGGTCTTGGCCTCATCGAAGTGTGCGGCCATCTTCATGTAGTCAATGCCTTCGGGGACGTGAATGGCGCCGTGGATGTCAGCGAGACCAACCACCACCATCCCACGCTCGCTTAAGAGCTTGATGAGCGGCGCGCCAACTTTTCCGTAACCCTGGATGACGACGCGCTCACCGGCTGGTGGTCGGCCGAGCTGCTTTAGGAGTGCGATCGTGCAGATCGTCACGCCGAGTGACGTCGCTCCGGCGTGACCGAGTGAGCCACCAATCGCGAGGGGCTTGCCGGTGACGACGCCAGGCATGCTGTGGCCCCGCAACATTGACACGGTGTCCATAATCCAACTCATGACCTGGGGGTCAGTGTTGATGTCGGGCGCTGGAATGTCGCGGTCAGGCCCGATCATGGGCGCGATTGAAAAGGCGTAGCGCCGCGTCAATCGTTCAAGTTCCGCGCGCGATAACAGCGAAGGGTCGACCTTCACGCCACCTTTAGCGCCGCCGTAGGGGATGTTCACTACGGCGCACTTGATGGACATGTCAGCGCTGAGAGCCGCGATCTCGTCCACGTTCACGCTCGGGTGAAAACGTATGCCACCCTTACCCGGGCCCCTCGAGGAGTTGTGTTGAATTCGCCAACCGGTGAACATTTCGATCTCGCCCGAATCCATGCGAACGGGTACCGCTACTTCAAGGATTCGCTCGGGGGTTACGATCCGTTTGATCATCCCCTCGTCGAGACCTAAGAGATGTCCCGCCTGTTCAATCAAGGACGCAATGTGGAGCCACGGATTGAATTCGTCGGGGTGTGCTTCGTGAGGACGCGTGACCACGGTCACCAGCCTTTGATAGATGAAAGCGCCGTTGCTTTCACTCTCAAGGCTACGTCAAGGTGGATGAGGCCAGACGCCAGGCTCGTTGACTTTTCCGCGCTACGCGGTCAGATACTCTGACATTCACGGGGAGAAAGGTCACGCATGAAGATAACGACAATGATGGGGTACGCCGGAGGCTTTAAACAAGCGGCGCGTGACGTCGCGGACATGGAGAGTGCCGGACTCGACCTCGTGTGGGTTGCTGAAGCGTATGGTTTCGACAGTCCCTCGTTGATGGGTTATCTCGCCGCGCTGACGACTCGCGTGGAGATCGGCGCCGCGATTCTGCCGATCTACACCCGCACTCCCACGCTCATTGCAATGACCGCCGCGGGCCTTGACGCCTTGAGCGACGGCCGTTTTAGTCTCGGGCTTGGCGCGTCGGGTCCCCAGGTAATCGAAGGATTCCACGGCGTGCCCTATACCAACCCGATTGGCCGTACTCGCGAGATCGTCGAGATCTGTCGCGATGTCTGGAAGCGAGAAGCACCTCTCGTACACGACGGAAAGAACTTTACGCTACCTCTCCCCGCTGAACGCGGGACTGGTCTCGGTAAACCCTTGAAGATAATTGCCCACCCGGTGCGCAGCGAAATCCCAGTGTGGATTGCCTCGTTGGGTGAGAAGAACGTGGCGTTGACTGCTGAGATCGCGGACGGTTGGCTACCCATTCTCTTCATTCCCGAAAGGGCCAAGGAGGTGTGGGGAGGTTCACTCGCCGCCGGAGCAGCCAAGCGCCACGCGAGTCTCGGCGAGTTGATGATCAACGCCGGGGGACTGCTCGCCATTGGCGAGGGCGACGACGTTATCGCGCTACGAGAGTTTCAGCGTCCCATGGTCGCGCTCTACGTCGGCGGCATGGGCGCGAAGGGGAAGAACTTCTACAACGAACTCGCCGTTCGATACGGCTTTGAGAAAGAGGCAGAGATTATCCAAGACCTTTATCTCTCGGGCAACAAGAAGGAAGCCGAAGCAGCCGTGCCTGACGCGTTCCTCGAACTTACGACACTATGTGGCCCTAAGAACTACGTCCAAGAGCGTGTTGACGCCTTTCGCGCGGCGGGCGTTACACACTTACAAGTGCACCCGATACCTCAGAACGGTCAAAGCGCGGCGTCGTTAATCGAGACCGTAAAGGAAATGGTCTAAGAGGCAGCGCGCGTGGCGTCGCGTCCGCCCGACGCCAGCCACGCTTGGTACATCGTGGCGTAGGCACCACCCGCGGCGAGCAACTCTTTTGGTGTTCCCATTTCGACGATGCCGCCGTTGTCAACTACCACTATGCGATCCGCGCGCTGGGCCGTCGTCAGACGGTGCGCAATAAGAATCGCCGAACGACCCTCGAGCAGTCGATCGAGCGCTCGCTCAATCACCGTCTCACTTTGTAAGTCGAGCGACGACGTCGCTTCGTCCAGAATCAACACCCGCGGTCGAGCGAGGAACGCGCGGGCGAGCGCGAGTTGTTGGCGTTCGCCAGCCGACAACGTCTGTCCGCGTTCGTGCACCGGAGTGTCGATGCCCTCGGGCAGGCGCTCAACAAGCTCGCGCAGTCCAACGACGTCGATCGCGTCCTCGATCTCTTCGTCACTAATCCCGGTACGTCCAAAACTCAGGTTGGTGCGAATCGATCCTGCGAAGAGGAAGGCTTCTTGGGGCACGACGCCGAGCTGGGAGCGAAGTGAGTGCAGAGTAACGGTGCGAATATCGATGCCGTCGAGCAACACGCGTCCTGAGGTCGGGTCGTAAAAGCGATTAGCGAGTTTGGCCATGGTGGATTTACCAGCACCAGTCGGGCCAACGAAGGCGACTGATTCGCCGGGCGCGATCTCGAGGTTGACGTCGTGTAAGACGAGCGTCCCTTCGTTGTAACCAAAGCTGACGTGCTCGAACGTGATGCGACCCTCAATGGTGGGTAGCGTGATCGCACTCTCCACCTCGTCGACGGTCGGTGGGATTTCGAGCAACTCGCGCAGGCGAATGATCGACGATCGACCTTGTTGGAGGAGGTTGTACTGCTGGACGAGGAGTTGAATGGGCGCGAAGAATCGGTTCAGGTACAAGAAGAAGGCGATGAGAGCTGCGACGTTGAGTTGATGGTTGAGCACCATTCGACCGCCAATGCCAAGTAGCAATCCTTGGCCCAAGATGCCAATCATGATGGTGGAGGGCCCGTAGATGGCGTTCACTCGACCCGTGTAGATGTTGGCGTCACGGTACGCGCCCACGACGTGGCGGTGGTTGCGGATGTTGCGCCGTTGACGGTTGTTGGCCGTCACGACTCGGATGCCATAGAGCGACTCTGAGAGATCGGCCAACACCAAAGCAATGCGATCGCGACTCAAGAGATAGCCCCGCTCGGAGGCTTGGTGGAACCAGATGGAAAAGGCGAAGAGTAACGGCACGACGAGCAACACCGTCCAGGCCGCGAGAGCGACATTCATCGTGAACAAAATGATCGTGATCACGACCATCGTCAGTCCTTGGAGGGCGAACTGGCTAATACCGTCTTGAATGAGTTGTTGCAAGTTCTCAACGTCGCTCGTCATTCGACTCATGAGGACGCCGGCCTTCTCGTCGGTGAAGAAATCCATGCTCAAGCGTTGGAAGTGCGTGAAGACGCGGATTCGAAGATCGTGCATAACTCTAGAGGCGAGTTTTCCCGTGACGTTGACCTGCAGGCGTTGAAAGAGCGTGCTGGCGAGGGCAAGTACGAGGTATATGAGCGCACAGACCGCAATAACGCGCAGTGAACGGTGACCAGATTCCATGCCGTTGCTGATCGCGTACTCGGTGAGCTTGGGCCCCGCTTGTAGCGTCAAGCTGATGACAATGACGAGCGCCGAGCCACCAAGCACCCACTTGGGGTAGACGCTGATGAGGCGCGGCAGCGTGAGGCGCTGACGCTCTTTTTGGCTTGGGCGCTGCGTGAAGTGAAGACGCGACGGCTCGTGAACGGGCTCTTCGGCCAAGAGCTTCGTCGCCTCGTCCATGAGTTCAGAGGGAATGCCACCAAAGGGCAGACCAGCGCGACCGCTCACTGCCTGCGCGCTGCCGGCGAACATGCCGCCGCCACCCCCGCCGCCCCAGCCGCCGCCCCAACCCATTAGGACTTCTCTCCGGCGGTCGCTTGGGCGAGGATCTCTGAGTAGAGCGGCACGTTGGCTAAGAGTTCGTCGTGGCTACCACTGGCGACGACGCGTCCTTCGTCCAGGAGGAGCACTCGACTTGCGAGCGCGATGGTCGAAATACGGTGCGCGATAACAATCGTCGTGCGTTGGGTGAGTAACGTGCGCAGGGCCTCGTAGATCCCGGACTCGACGTGCACGTCGACGGCGCTCGTGGCGTCGTCGAGGATGAGGATCGGGGGATTGACCAGAAGCGTTCTGGCAATGGCGATGCGTTGGCGCTGACCACCTGACAGGGTGTAGCCACGCTCTCCAACGACGGTGTCGTAGCCCTCGGGCAAGCGCACGATGAATTCGTGTGCGTTGGCGGCACGCGCCGCCGCTTCTACTTCGTCGATACCGGCGTCGGGGCGTCCGAAGGCGATGTTGTCACGAATGGAGATGGAAAAGAGGAACGGTTCGTCGAGCACGACGCCGACGTTCTCTCTCAGCGAGTGCAACGTCACGTCGCGTAGATCGTGGCCGTCGATCGTGATTGTCCCATCACTTACGTCGTAGAACCGAGTCATAAGTCGCGCGACCGTTGACTTACCCGACCCGGTACGTCCCACAATGGCGACCGTCTCACCCGGGGCGAGGTGGGCGTCAAAGTCGACGAGGATCTCGGCGCCATTGGCGTAGGTGAAGTTCACGTGGTTGAAGTCGATGGCACCGGCGACGTGCTCCAGGTCGTACGCGCCCGGACGCTCGCTGATATCGGGGTTCTCGTCGAGAATCTCGAAGATTCGTTCGGCACTGGCTTTGGCGCGCTGGCCCATCATCACGAGTTGACCGAGCATCATGAACGGTGCCTGGAGCATCAAGAGGTACGCGTTGAAGGCGAGGATTGAACCAATTCCGAGGTTGCCTTGCAACACCATCCAACCGCCAAAGAAGAGCACGAGCGCGAGTCCGAGCTGGGGCAGGTTTTGCACCCACGGCGACCACACGGCTCGAATGTTGGCGTCTTTAATGTAAGCCCACGCGACGCGCTCGGCGGCGTCGGCAAGACGGTTGACCTCGGCCTCTTCTTGGGCAAATGACTTGACGACTCGCACGCCATTCACGTTCTCGTCGACGATCGTTGCCACGTCGGCCAATCGCGCCTGAGTGATCCACGAGATGGGAAACATGACGCGACGCATCTTGATACCCACGAAGTACAAGAGCGGCATCACCGTCATCGCGATGAGAGCCAGCAACCAATTGATCGACAGCATGAATCCAAAGGCGATGACGCCAATGAAGCACTGCACAATGATGAGCGGCGCGAACGTTGAGTACATCTGGACGCTGCGGATGTCGCTGTTCGCTCGGCTGATGAGTTGACCCGATTGGACCCGGTCGTAGAAACTAAACGAGAGCCACGCGAGGTGCTCGTAGATCAACGTGCGGAGGTCGGCTTCTACGTCGTACGCGGTCGAAAATACATACTGGCGCGAAATGACGCCCGTCACGCCAGCGAGAAGTCCGACGATAAGAATCGCGATCACGTCGGAGTGCAGCGACGTCACGTGGTGCAACAGGGTGTTGTCGATGTCGCTGCTCAACATCTTGGGTACCAATACTTGAAACACCAAGCTGACGAACGAGAGACCAATCGCCACGATGAACGTGGTGCGATGGGAGTCGATGACGGGCAGAATGCGCCGCCACCAGGGTAACGTGCGGTCCCTGGAGATCTGCGCCTTGGGACCTGGGTACTTTGAGGTGACGCCGCCTAGGGGATTCGCTGGTCCTTCTCGATCACGTGTTTTGCGATCAGAAAGGGTAGAAGACACCATTCGATTCTACCGACCATCATCGTCGGGTTATCCGCCGCTACTCGTCACGTCGTACACGCCAAAGGGTCTCACGGCGTAGTGTGACCACGTGGCATCGCTGCTCGTTCTTCAACATCCCGTCGTGGCGGACAAGGTTCGTCAACTGCGTGACGTGCGAACGTCGAATGCCGATTTCTTGCGTCTGGCGGGAGAGATCTCTCGTTTCGTCGCCTACGAGGCCTTTCGCGACACGCCGGTGACCCCAACGACCGTCGACACGCCTGTCATGAAGGGCGCGCCCGCGCTGCGCATCGATACGGAGTACCTCATCGTGCCCATACTTCGGGCGGGCCTCGGGATGAGCCCCGCGGTGCAAGAAGTTCTCCCTCACCATCGCGTGTGCTTGGTGGGACTTCGTCGAAACGAAGAGACACTCAAACCCGACGTGTACTTAGACGGTCTTCCCGAGTCGCTCGAAGGTGTGCACGTCGTGCTCTGTGACCCCATGCTCGCTACCGGAGGCTCGCTCGACTGCGTCTTGGGAATGCTTCGATCCAGAGGCGCGGGCGACGTGACCGTGCTCTGTCTCATCGCGGCACAACCCGGCGTGGACTTTGTACTCGCTCGACACCCCGAGATCGCCATCGTCACCGCGGCACTCGACGCAGAACTGAACGACGTGGGTTACATCACGCCGGGCCTGGGTGACGCGGGCGATCGTCTCTTTGGACCGCCGGCGCGCTAACGCCTAGAGTCCGATGTCCTCGTGCCAAAGTTCGGGGTGCGCGTCAATAAACGTGACCAGCAAGGTGGTACAGGCGGGATCGTTAAGCACCACGATTTCAACACCCAGCTCTTCGAGCCATTCGTGTCCACCGTGAAAGTTCTTGGCTTCGCCAATGACGACGGCGCCAATATTGAACTGACGCACTAGTCCCGAGCAGTACCAACACGGCGAGAGCGTCGTAACCATGACGCATTCGGGATAGTCGCGACGCCTTCCGGCCTTTCGAAAGGCGTCGGTTTCGGCGTGCACCGAGGCGTCGTCTTCTTGCACGCGGCGATTGTGACCAGACCCGAGCAAGGTGCCATCGCGAAGAAAGAGCGCCGCGCCAATGGGAATGCCGCCCTCGTCGAGGCCCTGACGTGCCTCGTCGAGGGCAGTGGTGAGCATCGACGTCGCGAGCGTCCGATCGAGTGGTGTTTGTCTGGTCGTCATGGACTTAAGTATGCTCCAGCACCGTGGCTAGAGGAACCTACGGCGTCGATATCGGATCACAACACGTAGAGCTCCCGGTCGTCTCGTTGAACGAGAATCTGGCCCTCGCGCTCCTGATCACGGTGGACATGGGCGTCTCGTTCATGGCCAAAGCCGGCGAAGAACTCGCCGACGTGTTGCGGCCCTACGACGTCGACGTCGTGGCGACCGTGGCGACGATGGGCATCCCTCTCGCCGTCGAAGTCACCCGATACTTGGGACTCGATCAATACGTTGTCTTGCACAAGACGCCCAAAATCCACTTGGCCGACGCCATCAGCGAACAGGTGCGCTCAATCACGACCGACGCGGATCAGCGCCTGCTCTTTGACCGGGCTCGCGTGGGCGACGTAGCGGGAAAGCGCGTCGCCATCGTCGACGACGTGATCTCGACGGGCGCGTCGACGGGCGCGACCCTGCGTCTCATGCGCAACGTGGGTGCGAACGTGGTGGCGATCGGCACGCTCGTCACCGAGGCATCTCTGTGGCGAGCAGCCTTAGGCGAGGACGCCTCTATGGTGCGAGCGCTCGGCTCGATTCCAGTATTTCGCCCCGACGGCACCGGCGGCCTCGTCGAGGATTGGAACGGCTAAAGCCCACCGAGCTGCGCGAGTCTCATCGCGGAGCTCGGTGGGACCTCTCAGATTGAGGGTTCGAGTTCCTTTTGACGCTTGACCTGTCGAGCGACGTTGCCGGTCACCTTCTCCAGCACGAAATACACGACCGCCGCGATAACGATGCCGGCTTCGATGGAGAAGTCGGCGCCGCCGTACCAGCCGGCCGTGCACACTGAGTGCACGAGCGAGCCCGCGCACGCGCCGCCGTAGTGATTCGACACCGGTGTCATCCAGTGGAACGGGAAGTTGACCGGCGGCGGTGCTTTCGAGAAAGCGACTGTCGCACAGACGAGACCAACCACGAAGGCGATAATGGCGTTCCAACTGATGCCAAGCTTGCCAACGTAATAGAGACTCCCGCTGTCATTTCGTTGAAGTTCCGACGCGTTGTAGCGATACTTACGTAGTAGCCAGTCGACCATCAGAATCGCGAACCACGGCGCGATCCACACGATGATGACGCCGACGAACTCCTTCATGTAAAGAGAGAACGTTGATTGAAACTCAGCCCAAATGGTCAGTCCGCAAGCGAGGAACGAATCCAGCACGACCGCCTGGTAGCGCTTGAGGCGAAGCCCCATTGCTTGGAGCGACACGCCCGAAGAGTAGAGGTCGAGCGAATTGATGCCAAAAAGTTGCACGATGGCGAACAACAAGAACAAGACCACGACCCAACTAGGAATGAAGTGCTGGGTGTGCAGAGCCTCGAACGGGTTCGCCCCGTTCCAAGCCGCGACTTCTGAGCTCGAGGAGAGGAACGTGAAGGTGGCAGCGCCCAGGATCATCATGAGAATTTCTGGCACCGCCGTACTTATGAAGATCCAACCGACGATGGAACCCTTGCTCGCGTTGCGCGGCAAATAGCGGGTGTAGTCGTTGCCACACTCGGTCCATCCAAGCCCCGAGAGCGCAATAGTGAAGGCGAGACCCGCGGTGTAGAGCTGCCAACCGCTGCCGAACCCTTTGAAGCTGGTCGAGCCGTGTTTGAAGTCGTAGATGGCGAGCAGGACGAAGATTGCACCGAACGGAATAATCAGTGCGCGAAGCACCTTCACCATCGTGGCGTGGCCGAGATACGGCACCACGGCTTGAATCGCCGCCGCCAAGATAACGAAGATCACCTTCATTGGTGTCGACACGTGAACGCCCGCCATCTGGAACAACACGATGACGGCGCCGACAATAAGTATGAGTCCTTCGGTCTCAAAGCCCAACTGGGTAACCCAGTTGAAGAAACTCACCAGGCGAGATCCCCTCGTACCAAAGGCTGCCCGCGATACGGCAAAGGCCGTCGTCCCGGTCTCCGGACCTTGCAGTGACGCCAGTCCCAAGAGGAAGAACGAAAGATTGCCAATGATGATGATGCTCAGCGCTGTGTAGAAGCTGAAGCCAAATCCCATCAGTAACGCGCCGTAGATGAAGTACTCGACGTTGATCGCCGAGCCCGCCCACAGAGCGCCTATGTTGCGGGGCGTTGCCCAACGTTCAGACTCTGGAATGAAATCGATGCCGTGTTGCTCGATGTGAAAGGCCGGGTCGCCCGACGATCCATCATGCGAAGCCATAGTTGTCGCCACTGTTGTGGTCCTCCCTTGTAGGTACTGTCCCTTTGTACGTCCCCGTGAGGTGCTAGTCGTACGCGCCAAGTATGCCCGAAAGTAAACGGCGACGACGGCGTATTCTTGGCGATTTCTTGCGCCGTTTACAAAGGACAGATTTAGGGGCTTCTTAGCGTCATTCAATCGCTTCCACAGACTCACTTGACACAATGAGTTCTGTCAGTCCACCAAGTCGTGAAGTGACGGTTCGTCCCCTGAGTCAAGTAAAGCGAGGAACGATGTTGAAAGAAGCCAGCACCTCTTTAGCGATGTCGCTCGCTGCTACGTCGTACCTCGTCGGCCTTCGCGGACCCAAAGTCGCGTAATTGCGCCCCTTCTCAGGACCCAGGCGGCCCTCCCTCCGCCTGGGTCCTGAAGTAGTTCCCCCAACAAAATAAGTTTTCTCGGGTGTACAGGCCGGTACGCAAGTTCTTGCTAAGTTTCGCGCAGTGGAGAATCTGCATGGGGCGGACTCTCCGGGGGAAAGCAGGGCAAAGATGTCATCAACGTTCGGACGTCGTTCGTTCCTTACTCACTCAGCGGCGACTATTGGTGGCGTCGCAATGGCCGGAACCGTCGTTGACGGTCTTCTCGCCAACGTGGCCGGTGCGACAGTAGGCATCAACAAGGGCAAGCCGAGGATCGGTGGCACCTTAACCGTTGGAATAATCTCGGACGTACCTAACTTTCACATTTTCAATGGCTCGCAAGGCAAGATGGACGCTTCTGGATTCTGCGTGGCGAATGCACTGTATGACCCGCTGTTCGTGATGTCCGCGAACGGCAAATCAGCGCTTCCGATGTTGGCGCTTTCGGCGACCCACAACGCCAACTACACCGTGTGGACCATCACGCTTCGCCAAGGTGTCACCTTCACCAATGGTGATCCCTTCAACGCAGACATTGTCGTGAAGAACTACACTGCCGCGGCGGCGGACCCGACGGTAGGTCTCGCCATTCAACCACTTATCCACTCGGTGACCAAGGTGGACAACTACACCGTGGCCTACAACATGGCGATTCCCTTCTCCTCGTTCCCGATCTCACTAGCGGAGCAGCAGACCGCTTACATGGCGCATCCCTCGTCATTTTCTCCGTCCTACACCGGTAATCCCATCGGCACTGGCCCGTTTAAGGTGTCGTCGTGGCAGGTGGGCGTGGAGTCCGTGTTCGTGAAGAACAAGAACTACTGGCGCTCTGACGCACAGAACCGCCAGCTCCCGTACTTGTCGACCGTCAAGTTCAAGACCATCGTGGACAACGCGGGACGCAACCAGGCCCTACAAGGCGGATCAGTCGACATCATCCTCCAAGAAGGTGGCGCGCAGATTGCCCAGATGAAGAACATGAAGGGCATCACGTACCGCACGGACGAACACGATCCGCGTGACCCGTCGGTGAACTGTCTCATCATGAACACCACGGCCACGTTGAACCAGTACTTCTGCTGGGCGGGCGAGTTCGCCTCCCTTGGCATTCCTGGAACCCTGCCGTATATCTTGAAGGGCCAAGCCGCGCCGGCCGCGGTGCAGTTGGGCGACTACTTGGGTACGTTGGGCGCGGTCGACCCCTCGACCTTGCAGTGGAACATGAAGCTAAAGCCCGTCATCAATGACGTCACCATTCGTAGGGCGTGCGCGATGGCGATCAATCGCAACACCTTCTTCAAGGTCGTTGACGGCAGTGTCGGCGCGATTGCGGACGGCATTTTTCGCAAGACGTCGCCGTACTACAAGAATCCTGGCTACCCGGCGTACAACCCCACGAAGGGCAAGGCGCTCGTCGATGCTTACAAGGCGGCGAACAAGGTCACCACGGTGGGCTTTGTCATTGACCTCGTGTCGGGCAACTCGTCGGCCCTCCAGGCGTTCTCGTTCTTCCAACAGCAGCTCGCCAAGGTGGGCATCACGGTCACGCCGCGGCCCCTCGTGCAGAGCACGTTGATCAACAACGTGATCTACGGTCAGTACGACTGCGCTACGTGGAACCAGTTCGGTGGCGTTGACCAGTCACTGAACTACGTGTGGTTCATTTCGTTGAACGCCACGGCCTCACCGGCCGTCGGTGGACTCGGCATGAGCGCGGTACCGGCGGGAACCTTCATCGCTGGTGCAGTGAACTTTGCTCACCAGGGCGACCCGGTGGTCGAAAGTGCGATGCTGGCGGCTCTCGCCGCGAAGCCAGGATCAGCGGTGCAACGCTCCTCGTGGCAGACGGTTAACAGTCAGTTTGCGAAGATCGTGCCGTATCTATGGCTGGACACGTTGGTCACCGCGTGGGCCGCACGAACGAACGTGCAGAACTGGGTTTCGGGTACGGCCGGCGACGGCACCACTCGTTGCTTGAGCCCCGACGGCGG
>DAIQOO010000003.1:37979-41612 GCA_036787845.1 Acidimicrobiales bacterium | reverse complement strand
GTGGAGGTAAGGGGATTCGAACCCCTGACCCCTTGCATGCCATGCAAGTGCTCTACCAGCTGAGCTATACCCCCTGGAAACTTTAGATATTAGCAGTTGGTCTTTGGGTTCCTAAATGGCGTCGGCAAGCAAAAGATCACACAGCGTGCTCGTGTGAGAGAAGAACGGCGAGTGGCCACTCTCGAGCGACGTCACCTCGTTACAACGCTCAGCCATGACCACTTGAAGGCTTGGATCGAGAGCGTTGTCGTTGGTGCACATGACATAGCGCGAAGGAACGTCGACGTCATATGCGCTTCTCGGACTGCGAAAGCTCGCGAGGGTCTGAGTAGTGAGTTGTGACACCGCCCACGTCGCAATCTCTTCGGTGCAGTCTTGGTAGAGCGCTTTCATAGCGAGGTCGGGATTGAGGCGCAAGAACTCGCCGTTCACTTCAATGGCCTCATCGAGCACCGTAAGTACAGGTACTTCTTGTCTCGCCTCGGAGGCGCTTTGACCAAGAGCTGGGACGAGGGCGGCGACGTAGACAAGACGTACTAGGTTGGCAATCCGATCGGCTGCTTCAGTGATGACGGCGCCGCCGTAACTGTGACCAACGAGTACTACCGGTCCATCGAATGAGGCGACTTCGATCACTTCGTGTGCGTCGTCGGCTAGAAACGTGTTGGCGTGCGCGCCATGGGTCGAACTCGGCAGATCAAGCGCGGTCCACTGGACGCCTCGACTCGAAAGCTCAAGACCGACGTCGCGCCAACACCACGCGCCGCTCCACGCGCCGTGGACGAGTATGTACGTTGTGTCGTTCATCATTTCCGATTTCTCTTGGAGAGAGGCTAGGCCGAATAATACCTAGAATGACGTAATGAACCGCCCATTTGACGTCGTCGCCGTCGAGGAGAAGTGGCAGAAGCACTGGCTCGACGAGGGGACCTACGAGGTCGACAACGACGACCCGCGCGAGCGTTTCTACGCCCTCAACATGTACCCGTACCCCTCGGGCGCGGCGCACCAGGGTCACATACGCAACTACATCTTTGGCGACCTCGTCGTGCGCTATCAGACCATGCTGGGAAAGGCCGTCCTCTCGCCCTTTGGCTTTGACTCATTTGGTCTCCCGGCTGAGAACGCCGCCATCAAGGACGGCACGCACCCAAGGATTTACACCGAAGCTCGGATGGCCGAGCTGAAATCGTCCGTGCTGCGTGCGGGCGCGGTCTATGACTGGCGTCGAGAGATATTCAGCCACGACCCGGAATACATGAAATGGACGCAGACCATATTCCTCGCGTTCTTAGAGGCGGGCCTCGTGTACCGCGCCGAGGCGCAAGTGAATTGGTGCCCGGGCTGTATGACCGTGCTCGCGAACGAACAAGTACTGGCTGACGGCACGTGCGAGAGATCGGGGGATCTCGTCGTACGTCGTTTCCTCAAACAGTGGTTCTTCAAGATCACCGACTACGCCGATGAACTCCTCGACAGTCTCGACGCGCTCGAGTGGCCCGAGCGCGTAAAAACTATGCAGCGCAACTGGATTGGCCGTAGTGAAGGGGTCGAATTCGATCTTGCTCTCGCGTACGACACGACGAAGGCCCTTCGAGTCTTTACGACACGTCCCGACACGGGATTCGGCGTCACGTACGCGGTCGTCGCTCCCGAGCACCCAATGCTCTCGCTTCTGACGACTGACGACGAGCGCCTACGAGTAGATGAAATTGTCCTTCGCGCGTCGAATACTTCCGAGATCGAGCGCACGACGTCATCGAGTGAGGGCATCGGTCTCGAAAAGCGCGGCGCCTTCACGGGGAGCTTCGTGATCAATCCCTTCACCATGGAAAAAGTCCCCGTCTACGTGGCGGACTACGTGCTCGGCAACTACGGCACGGGCGCGATCATGGCGGTGCCGGGCGAGGACGATCGTGACTTCGACTTCGCGACCGTACACGGGTTACCAATCGTGCGTACCGTGCAGCCACCCGCTGACTTCGAAGGTGGCGCGTACCACGGCGACGGCGAACACGTGAACTCAGGCTTCTTAAACGGCCTCGACATTGAACACGCCAAAGAAAAAGCCACCGAGTTCCTGGTTGAGCACGCCAAGGGTGAGAAGAAGGTGAACTACCGCCTTCGCGACTGGCTCGTGTCACGCCAGCGTTTTTGGGGCTGTCCGATTCCCGTTGTCTACTGCGACGATCACGATATTGTCCCGGTGCCGAATGAGCAATTGCCCGTCCTGGCGCCCGATGACGTCGTCATGGACAAGAGTGGTCGCTCACCACTCGCTACCCACGAAGGTTTTCTCAACACGACGTGTCCAATTTGTGGCAAGCCCGCTCGCCGAGAGACCGACACCTTGGACACCTTCAATGACTCCTCTTGGTATTACCTTCGCTTCGCCGACCCCTTCACTCCCGGCATGGCCTTTGATCCGGTGGAGGCGGCGAAATGGATGCCGGTCGATCAGTACATCGGGGGCGTCGAACACGCGATCCTCCACCTTTTGTACGCCCGTTTTTATCTCAAATCAATGGTCGACATCGGACTCGCGCCGGGTCTGCCACGCGAGCCGTTCCAGCGGCTCTTCACGCAGGGAATGGTTCGACTCAACGGCACGAAGATGTCCAAGTCCAAGGGCAATATTGTCACTCCCGAGCCGTACTACCCAACGGTCGGCGCCGACGGTCTTCGACTCTTTCACCTTTTTGCTGGACCGCCGAACGACGATTTGGATTGGACCGACCAGACGAACGACGTCATCGACGGTTGCGCTCGTTTTATCGATCGATTTTATCGCTTGTGGCACTTGTACGACGTCAACTTTCACGACGTCGCCGACGAGAGTGACCACGCGTTGCGTCAAGTGACCCATCGCACCATCGCGCGCGTGACCAAAGATCTCAATCGTTGGAGTTATAACACCGCGGTCGCGGCCATCATGGAATTGCTGAACGCCACGTCCAAAGTTGCTAGGAGTAAAGAGGGGATTGAGCGCGGAGCGTTGGATGAAGCCCTCCAGACCATGGTGAAGTTGCTCGCGCCCATGGCGCCCCACATCACCGCCGAGCTATGGCAAGAGCGTTATCCCAACGAGAAGAGCGTCCACCTCATGCCGTGGCCCGTCGCCGATCCCACGCTGGTCGCTGAAGCCGCCGTCACGATGGTCGTGCAAGTAAATGGCAAGGTCAAGGCTCGCTTGTCGGTCGTGCCTTCCATTAGCGACGACGACGCCATCGCGGCGGCCCTCGCTGATGAAGCGATTGTCGCCGCGATGCAAGGAGCAGCGCCCACGCGCGTGGTCGCTCGACCACCTCGGTTGGTCAACATCATCCACTGATGGCGCACAAATCGTCAGCTTCCCCAGAAACGCAGATCACCATCGAGCCGCCGCGCTTCGATCGACCAGAAGTCGAGATTCGCGCGTCGTCCAGACGCAAGAAGACCGGTAACGCCCATTGGTCGGGGAGTCGCATCGTCGTCCAGATTCCGGCCCGCATCCGCGGGCGCGAACGTCGCGAGTTCGTCGACGAACTCGTTGAGCGTCTGCTCACCCAGCGCCCCCAAAACGCCGCTGGCGACGCGGCGCTCGAAGAGCGCGCGCGAGTGCTCGCCGGGCTCTATAACAATGACGTGCAGCCC
>DAIQOO010000003.1:30016-37879 GCA_036787845.1 Acidimicrobiales bacterium | reverse complement strand
AACTCTTCTCCGAGTGACGTGCCTTCTGTTTGGTCGGCGGCGGCTTCGAGTCGCTCAACCATCGAGGAGTGCTCTGGATTGTTGGTCACCAGATCGTCGACGCGTTGGCGCGCCTCATCGGCCGCGGCGCGCAGGTGTCCGGCGTCGAGCGTGAGTCCAGAGATTCTCGCGAGTCCGTCGATCAGCGCTGCGGCCGCCTGGGGATAGGGCATCGAGGCGACGTAGTGCGGAACGCGGGCCCACAGTGTCACGATGTCCATGTCCACTTCGGCGAATCCCAACTCGAGGGCGGTGCCGATGCCGGCTGGAACTTCAAGTTCGCCCGTTACCGAACCCACGAGCGTTAAGAGTTGCGCACTGGACGCGGGCGCAGTGCCAATCACGCGTACCGGACGCGTGTGGGGCGTTGGTGCGGGAAAGGCGCCGAGTCCTACGACGAGACGCACGTCAAAGCGGCCCGCGGCGTCGGTGACGACGTCGACGAAATCGCTCCAGTGAAAGTCGGGCTCGGGTCCGACCAAGAACAAGACGTCCGCGCCGTCGCCGTCGCGGCCGTAACGAATTTGAATCTCGGGCCACGTCAATTCAGTCGTGATGCCGTCGACGATGCGCGCGAGCGGACGTCGGGCCCGCTGGTCGATGAAGTACTCGGTGTCAAAGGTCGCGAGTACTTCGGTGGGGATTGTCTCGAGCATCGTCGCGATCGCGGTACTCGCCGCGATGCCCGCGTCGATCCATCCCTCGAGACCGATGACGAGGACTGGTTCATTGAGGTCGGGATCGGCGAGAAAGATGATCCGGTCGTAGATTTCGTCGTCCATCAGTTCTCCAAAGTCCGTTTCGCCGTCTCGGCGAGCATTGCGATATGTGCCGGGAATCCCTCGACGCTGCCCTGATCTCCCGCCGTCGCGCCCGCTCGATATCGCGCAAAGACACCTTGGAGAATGCAGGCCAACTTCCAATAACCGAACGCTTGATAGTAGGCGACGTGACTGACGTCCAGTGTCGAGTGACTCGCGTACGCCTTTAGAACCTGTTCTCGAGTCGCAAAGCCCGGCGCCGTTGTGGGCGCGACACCGAGTAGCGCTGCCGTGGCGTCACCTCGCTCAGCCCAGTAACACAGCAGCACGCCGAGATCGGCCATCGGGTCGCCGAGCGTGCAGATCTCCCAGTCGAGGATCGCGCGGACTTTTCCTTCGTCGTCGAGCACGGTGTTATCGAGGCGGTAATCACCGTGGACGATCGCGACTCGCTGTTGGACGGGAATTGAGCGCGCGAGTTCGTCGCCGACCTCTTCGACCAGGTTCTCTTGATCAGCGCCTTCGACCTTCATCTGCTCGAACTGCCCTCGCCAGCGCCGCAATTGGCGTTCGATGTACCCGTCGTGGCGCGCGAGATCACTCAGTCCAGCGACCTCGACGTTCACGTCGTGGAGCTGCGCCAAGGTCGCGGCCAGATTGTCGCCAATTTGGGCTCGAATCGAGAGATCGAAGGTCGATTCGGCCTGGGCCTGATCGCGCAGGATCGCCCCTTCAACGAACTCCATGACGTAGAAGGGTCGCTCGTTCACCGCTTCGTCGATACAGAGCCCCAGCGGCCTCGCGACGGGAATGCCGAGTGGGTAGAGGGCGTCAATGATCGTGTGCTCGCGCACCATGTCGTGAGCGGTGGGCAGCACGTGACTAATGGGAGGACGGCGCAAGGCGTAGGTAGTAGATGCGGCGTCGGTGACGCGAAAGGTCAGGTTCGAACGGCCGCCCGCGATGAGTTCGAAGTCGAGCGGAGCGACGGCATCGAGGTGCTCCACCATCCATGCCGTGACGTTGGCTTCGTTGATACCCGTCACCTTCTCCATTGATTTCGAGGCTAACAGCGTGGCGAGACCCCTCCTAACGAAACGCGCTGGCCGTTAGGCTGAGGCGCGTGAATGATGTCACGGACGCGACTTTTGCGACAGCGGTTATCGAGCGCTCAAAGAGCGTGCCGGTCGTTGTTGATCTCTGGGCGGAGTGGTGCGGGCCCTGCAAGACGCTGGGGCCGATTCTCGAAAAAGTCATTGGCGAGACGAGTGGCGCTGTCGAACTCGCCAAGGTCGACGTCGACTCGAACCCCGAGATCGCCCAGGCATTCCAGGTCCAGTCGATTCCCGCGGTCTTCGCCCTAAAAGACGGCAATATCGTTGACACGTTCGTCGGCGCGCTGCCCGAGGCGGCGGTTCGTGAGTTCGTTGAGCGACTCGCACCCGGCGCGTCGGTCGTCGATCAGTTGGTGAGCGCAGGCGACGAAGCGTCACTTCGCGCGGCGCTCGAACTTGACGCCAGCAATGTCGAGGCGGCAGTGGCGCTGGCGGACTTTCTGCGCCAAGAGGACAAGCTCGACGAGGCCGAAGTGTTGCTCACCCCATTCGCCAACGTGCTCGCCGCCAAGACGGTGCTCGCGCGCGTACGACTCCAGCGAAGTGGCGTGAGTCTCGACGGTGATATCGACCTTACGCTCGAGCATTTGTTGGAGCAATCCCTGGTGAACGAAGAGGCGAGGGGTCACCTGCTCGAAGTCCTCGACGCGCTGGGCCCCGAGGACGCGCGCTACGTGACGTACCGGCGCCGGCTCGCGAGTCGCCTCTACTAGTGCACGTCTTTCGGCCCGAGCGGCCGCTAGTAGTAGCGCTCGGGACTCTGCGCGTCGACGTGTCGACGCGCGCACTCGTAATGGGCGTGCTCAATCGAACGAAGGACTCGTTCTTTAGTCCCGCCGCGACGTTTGAACTTGAGGATCTCTATCGCCGCGCCGATGGTCTTGTCGGCGAGGGTGCTGATCTATTGGACGTCGGCGGCGTCAAGGCCGGTCCGGGTGACGAAGTAAGTGAAGAGGAAGAGCTGGACCGCGTCATTCCAGTCATCGAAGAACTCGCCACGCGCTTTGACGTGCCACTAAGTGTCGATACGTGGAGGTCCCAAGTCGCGAAGGCTGGTTTTGCGGCTGGTGCTTGCGTTGGCAACGACATCAGTGGATTCGCCGATCCTGAGTATCTGAGCGTTGCCGCGAACGCCAAAGCGACCGTCGTCGCCACGCACATTCGACTCCGCCCTCGAGTCGCCGATCCTTCGCCCCACTACGACGACGTCACGAAAACGGTCAGCGACTTTTTACTCGAGCGTCGTCGTTGGGCGCTCGATGCCGGTCTAAGTGACGAACAGATCGTCCTCGACGCCGGCCTCGACCTTGGGAAAACCGCCGCGCAGTCGTTGCAGTTGTTGCGGGACTCAGACGTGCTCGCGGGACTTGGATCGCCGCTCTTGCTCTCCGCGTCCAACAAGACGTTTCTCGGGGCCTTCTTCGATCTCGAAGTGCAGCGTCGTCGCGAAGCGTCACTCTCCGCGACGGCCCTCGGCGTCGTACTGGGTTGTCGTATCGTTCGGGTTCATGACGTGGCCGGGACTGTTCGAGTACGCGACGCGCTGGCGCGCCTTTCAGAAGTGCCCTGATGAGTAGCCCGAGTGTCTGTGTCGTGGGCAGTGACGCCACGATGGTCTACGACGCAGTGCACAACGTCGTCGCGAGCGCGCTCGGTGACCTCGACCCGTCCTTCGCGCTGCAGGACTTCACCGCAAAAGACGTGACACTCGGCAGTGGTGAATCAACGCTGCCTCGCGTGATGGAGGCACTCAACACGCCGCCGTTTCTGGTGGAGCGTCGCGTCGTCGTCGTGCGCGACGCTCAGTTGCTAGTCGCTGACGAGGTGGCACAACTGACGGAGTGGATGTCCTCTCCGGCACCGGGGACCGTCTTGATCGTCGCCGTCGTAGGCACGAAGGCGAGTCGCCTCGCGAAGTCGGCCAGTGAAGTCGTTGAGGTGAACGTTGGATCTCGAGTCGCCGATCGCGTTGCGTTCGTGAAAGCCAAGATGGATGAGTACGACGTCGTGATCGATCACGCCACTGCCCAACTTGTTGCAGAAAAAGTGGGTGATGACGTGGCGCGCGTGGACGCACTAGCCCGCACGCTGCACTCGATCTACGGAAGCGCGCCGTTAGGGTTCGCTCGCCTCGAGCCCTACCTCGGCGACGCTGGCGACGTTCCGGTCTGGGACCTCACCGACGCACTCGACGTCGGTGACGCCACGAAAGCCATTGTGGTTGCCCGGCGGATGCTCGAATCAAGGCGTCGCGCGGGACTGCAGATCGTCTCGATGTTGCAGCGCCACTATCTCAACATGGCTCGACTGGAGGGCAGTAGCGCGCGCACCAAGGAAGAGGCCGCCACGCTCCTTGGCGTAAACGCCTTTCCTGCTGGCAAGGCGTTGGCGATGGCCCAGCGACTCGGCGCGCAGCGATTGACCACGGCGGTGCATTGGATAACCGAAGCGGACTTGGCGCTAAAGGGTGGGGTGAGTTACGGCGGGAAGGATCTCGACAGCGATCTTGACGTTACCGAACTGACGGTGATTGAAGTACTTGTCGCGCGACTCGCGCGACTATCGTTTGGCGCCCGCCGGCGCTAGGAGAACTATTCGGCGGAGCGAAGCGCGTTGATGCGCTTCATGAGGCCGCTCTTCTTGTTGGCGGCCTGATTCTTGTGAATGACTTTTTTGGTGGCGGCCATGTCAATGCGCTTGACGGCGATGCGCAGTGCGGCGACTTCGTCCTCGGTGCCCACGGCAGCGACGGCGTTCTTGGTGCGTGTTCGTAGTTCGGACTTGACCGACTTATTACGCTCGCGAGCGACCACGTTCTGCTTGTTACGCTTGATTTGGCTCTTGATATTGGCCACGACGACAACCTCGTTCTTAGTGCGCGACAACTCTGCGCGCGGGCCTATCGATGCTAGCAGAGGGGGTGAGAACCCCTCCACTTTTGGGGAAAATCGCAACTCGCCGGGTAGCCTTGAGTGACCGTGGCAACTTCTCCCTCAACCGTCGATTCCAGCAAAATCCGCAATCTCAGCATCATCGCGCACATCGACCACGGCAAGTCCACCCTGTCGGACCGGATCCTTGAACTTACGGGTGCCGTTGACCCACGTCTCATGCGCGCCCAGTACCTCGACACGATGGACATCGAACGCGAGCGCGGCATCACGATCAAGGCCCAGAACGTCCGCGTGGGCTACAAGGGTCACCTCATCCAGTTGATTGACACGCCGGGCCACGTGGACTTTGCCTACGAGGTTTCTCGCTCGCTGGCGGCTTGTGAGGGAGCCGTCCTCTTGGTCGACGCGAGTCAGGGCATTCAGGCCCAGACCCTCGCGACCTGTTACCAAGCCCTCGAACACAACCTCGAGATCGTCGCGGTACTCAACAAGATCGACCTGCCAGCAGCCGACCCCGAACGATGCAAGGAAGAGCTTGAACGCGTGCTGGGCCTCGCGGCCTCGGAGGTGCTTTCAATCTCCGCCAAGACCGGCCAGGGCGTCGGTGAGTTGCTGGACGCGGTCATTGCGCGGATTCCAGCACCCGTGGGCGATCCGACGGTGCCGCTTCGTGCGCTTATCTTCGACTCCTACTACGACCAGTTCCGTGGCGTGATCTCGTCAATCCGGGTGCTCGAGGGAACCTTGCACGACGACACGAAGATTCGCATGATGCGCGCGGGCACGAACCACGATCTCGAAGAGATCGGCATTCGCACCCCCGACATGATCAAGGTGCGCCAACTCGGACCCGGCGAGGTGGGTTACGTCGTCGCGAGCATTCGTGACGTCGGTGGCGCGCGCTCCGGCGAGACGATAACTGAAGCGAATCGGCCGGCGACGACGGCGCTCGAGGGTTACCTTGACCCCAAGCCCATGGTGTTTTGTGGGATCTATCCCATCGACGGCGACGATCTCGGGAATCTTCGCGACGCACTGGACAAACTTCGACTCAATGATTCGTCAATCACGTACGAACCCGAGAAGTCGCACGCACTGGGTTTTGGCTTTCGCTGTGGCTTCTTGGGATTACTCCACATGGAGATCGTTCGCGAGCGCCTAGAGCGCGAGTTCAACTTGGCCATTATCGCGACCGCTCCTTCGGTTGTCTATCGAGCGTTCCTCACTGACGGCTCGGAGATACTCGTCGACAATCCAACGGACCTGCCTGATCCCAGTCGACTCGATCACGTCGATGAACCGATGCTCGACGTGACGATCCTTACGCCCGCGGAGTTTTTGGGCGCGGTCATGGACCTCGGTCAGACGCGACGAGGCGAGATGATCAAGATGGAGTACCTCTCGACCGAGCGAGTGGAACTTCGCTACCGCATACCGCTGGCGGAGATTGTCATTGACTTCTTTGACGCGTTGAAGAGTCGCACCAAGGGGTACGCGTCGCTCGACTACGAACCGGCGGGCTACGTCACCTCACAAGTGGTGCGCGTGGACTTACTCATAAATCACGAACCCGTTGACGCCTTCTCCACCATCGTGCACCGCTCGAACGCCGAAGTGTACGGACGCAAGATGGCCGAGCGACTGAAAGAACTCATCCCTCGCCAGATGTTCGACGTGCCGATCCAAGCGGCAATCGGCGGACGCGTTGTCGCGCGCCAAACCGTGAAGGCCCGTCGCAAGGACGTGCTGGCCAAATGTTACGGCGGCGACATCACCCGTAAGCGCAAGCTTTTAGAGAAGCAAAAAGAAGGAAAGAAGCGCATGAAGAATTTGGGGCGCGTGGAAGTTCCCCAAGAAGCCTTCGTCGCGGCGCTAAAACTCGAGGAGTAATTAGTAACCCGTCGTGCCGTCGATGATCTCTCGAAGTATGTCGGCGTGACCGCAGTGTCGCGCGTACTCCTCGATCATGTGCAAGTAGATCCAGCGCAAGTCAACTTCACGCCCGCGGCGCAGTTGCTTCGCCACCGCGTCGAGATTGCCCGTGCGTCCGATCACTCTCGATGACGCGCTCGCGGTAGCGAACAGCTCAAATATCTCTTCTGGAGAGTGACTCTCTAGATCGTTGAAGTCGGCGTCGGGGTCATCATTCTCGCCAAAGAAGTTCTCCACGTCCTCGCCAGCGAAGACGAAAGCGAACCAGTAGAGCTCGACGAGAGCCATGTGTTGCACGAGTCCGAGCAATGAGAGTCGCGACGTGGCAATCGGCCTTTCGCGTAAGTGTCCTACGTTCAGTCCGTCACATTTGACGAGCAGCGTCGATCGATAGAAATCGAGCCACGCGTCGAGCTGAGTTCGCTCGTCCCCTCGGATCTGCTCTTCGAAGCGATCGGGCGCTTGATAGGTATTCACGGGCCCACATTAGGTACTGCGTGGCGAGGGGTTAGCACTCGGTAAAATCGAGTGCTAACAAGGAGAACGTATGGCCCGGCGCGTAAAGACCTCACCGAAGCCCCCGAATGACCTCGACGCGCGCAAAGCCACCATTTTGGAAGCAGTTGTCGTCGAACACATCGACACCGCCCAGCCGGTCGGATCGTCGTCGGTCGCCCAAAACGCGGATCTCGTAGTATCCCCCGCGACCGTGCGCACCGAGATGGTCGCGCTCGAGCGAGAGGGCTACCTCGCCCAACCGCACACCTCAGCCGGTCGGGTGCCAACCGACAAGGGGTATCGCTACTTTGTCGACCACCTCGAAGCAGGCGTGCTCGGCCCCGCGCAACAGCGTCAGATCAAGGACTTCTTCGCGCACGTGCGCGGCGAAGTCGAGGACGTACTTGAACAGACCTCGACGTTGCTGAGCCAACTCACGAGCTACACGTCGGTCGTTGTTGGATCGGGTCACAGTCACGCGTCGGTGTTGAGCGTGCAGCTAGTAAATCTCGACGCGCGTCACCACCTTTTGGTGACTGTCTACAACGACGGCACCGTCACTAAGCACAGCGTGCTCGCCAATTTCGAAGCGAGTCACGTCGAAGTGACCGAAGCGTCCAGGCA
>DAIQOO010000003.1:16889-29916 GCA_036787845.1 Acidimicrobiales bacterium | reverse complement strand
CTCCTGGTCGTCTCTCTCGTCGAGGACATTTTGGAAAAGGGCGTCTCGGTCGCCATTGGTTCCGAGCACGGTTACGAACAACTTTCGTCGTGCGCGGTCATCGTCGCGCCAGTGTCACTCGAAGGCGAGACGATTGGCGCCGTCGGTCTCCTCGGTCCCACGCGCATGAAGTATCGCGAAGTGATGGCCGCGGCGGAAGCCGTCTCGCAGCACTTGACCCGTCACTTTGGTGGAGAGTCCGAGCGTGCCTAACACCAATCTGTATGAGGTCCTCGAGGTCGAGTCCAGCTGTTCGCCAGACGAGTTGAAGCAGGCGTACCGGCGCCTGGCGCGCAAGTACCACCCCGACGCCAATACCGTTGATCCCAAAGCCGAGGCGCACTTCAAAGAGGTATCCCAGGCGTACGAGATCTTGTCGGACCCCGAGCGCCGAGCGAACTACGACCGTTTCGGGTCTGATACGGGAGCTCAGGGCAATCCCTTTGGCGCCGGCTCGGTCCAGGACATCTTTGACATGTTCTTTGGCGGTATGGGCATGAACAACCATGGGCGCCGCGGGCCACAGCCTGGTCCTGACGCGGAAGTCTCGGTCGACATCACGCTCGAAGAGGCGGCCTTTGGCGTCACGCGAGAAGTGAACGTGACGTTGCCCCAGCGTTGTGTCACCTGCGAGGGCTCTGGATCGGCGCCGGGCACCTCAGTGGTCAGTTGCGAGGATTGCAACGGAACCGGAGAAGTCCGACGTGTCCGTAACTCGATTCTCGGCCAGATGGTCACCTCGCAGCTGTGTGCACGCTGTCAAGGAATGGGATCGCGCGTCGAGACACCCTGTGTTGACTGTCGCGGTGACGGTCGACGCCAGCAGTCAACTACGTTGACGGTGCAGATTCCAGCGGGCGTCGAGGACGGCTCGACGATGCGCTTGGCCGATCGCGGGCCCGCTGGTGCGCGAGGCGGAGCGAACGGTCGACTCTTCGTGCACCTTCGGGTAGTGAATGACGCACGGTTTGAGCGTCACGGCGACGATCTCCATCACGAAGCACACGTGGCATTCGCTCAAGCAGTACTGGGCGCGAGCATTGAAGTGCCGACGCTGCGTGAGACGATCACCATCGACGTCGATCCGGGGAGTGCGAACGGGACGGTTCACCGCGTGCGTCACGAGGGCGTCGAACACTTGCACGGTCGTGGACGCGGCGATCTCTACGTACATCTTGTCGTCGACGTGCCCACCGATCTTGATGAGGCTTCGGAGTCGTTGCTGCGACAGTGGGCCGATCATCGCAACGAAGTCGTCGCCGAAACGAGTGGGGGACTGTTCCGCCGCCGCAAGGCCAAGAAGTGACCTTTCTCGAATGGCCGCGCCGCGTGGCCGCACTCGGGCAGTTCCACGTCCAGAGCGCCGAGAATCCCGAACTCGTCAAAGGGAGTGAGCATCATCTGCGCAAAGTGCTGCGCGCCAAAGAAGGCGAGGAGATCGTCGTTACGAATGGACGCGGCTCGTGGTCGCTCGCCCAGGTCACGGCGACGGGCGTCGAACGCGTAAGTGCCGTGCACGTGGACCCAGTGACCCCAGAGACCGCGCTGTATCTCACGCCACTCAAGGGCGACCGCGGCGAGTGGGCCGTCGCCAAAGCAACCGAGGTCGGCATCAGTCGTATCGTGCCGTTACTGAGCCAACATATGGTCGTCAAATTCAAGGGCGACGCGAGAGAGAAGATCTTGTCGCGCTGGCGTCGTATTGCAACTGAGGTGGCCGGTCAGTGTCGAAGGACCTACGACGTCGTAATCGATGATCCGATCATCGTCGCTGACGTGCCCGCCAGCGTCGCCGTCGCGCACTTCGCCGGTAGCGGGGACTGGGGAGGGCTGCGCGCGGTCGCCATTGGCCCCGAAGGGGGATGGGCGAACGAGGAGTGGGACGGAAGTCGCAGGTTCGTCAGCCTTGGCCCGAGCGTGTTGCGCGCCGAAACGGCGGGCGTGGTCGCGGCGTCGCTGTTGGCTTTTCAGGCTGGTGGGTGGGGATTTACGCTTCGCGGGCAGGGATATGAGTAATGATGAGAGCACTAGATGAGTGACTGCCTTTTTTGCAAAATTGTCGCGGGGGAAATCCCTTCGAAGGTCGTCGCCGAAAGCGACAACGCGCTGGCTTTTTACGACGTCGCGCCCCAGGCACCGGTCCACGTGTTGGTTATTCCCAAGCACCACATCACGAGTGCGGACGAAGTAGCGAGCACGCACGGTGGGGTGGTTGACGATCTGATCTTGCTAGCCCAACAGGTCGTCCTCGATGAGGGCATCAAGGAGAGTGGCTACCGGCTCGTCTTCAACGTTGGCGAGGACGGCCAGATGAGCGTGGCGCACTTGCACATGCACGTACTCGGTGGTCGACGCATGGAGTGGCCGCCCGGATGACCTCACAAGCCAAGGCCGACGAGGCCCTCACGGCGACCACCTTCGTGCCGAATACGCACCTGATGTCGGGATTGCTCGGCCCTCGCGACGAGCACCTTCGCGTCATCGAGCGCTCATTTCCCAATTCAAAGATTCGTGTCCAGGGCAATCAGATTTCCGTCACCGGTCCCGACGCCGCGAGGGTGTTGCGACTCTTTGACGAACTCGTGCTCGTGCTCGAGAGCGGCCAAGCCCTTGACACAACAAAGATTGCGCGCACCATCGACATGGTCGCGGACGACCTTCGCCCGAGTGAAGTCCTTCGTCACGAAGTGGTGCGCGGCGTGAAAGGTAAGCCAATACGTCCCTCCACGGCGGGACAGAAGCGCTACGCCGACGCGATTGACAACTCCATCATCACCTTTGGCATTGGCCCCGCCGGCACCGGCAAGAGTTACCTCGCCGTCGCACAGGCCGTCCAGGCGCTGCATCGCCGACAAGTCCAACGCATTGTCTTGACGCGTCCGGCGGTTGAAGCCGGTGAGAACTTGGGTTTCTTGCCGGGTGACCTCATGGCGAAGGTAGATCCCTACCTGCGCCCTCTCTACGACGCGCTCTACGACATGGTCGGACCCGAGGGCACGCAGCGCCTTATCGCGAACGGCACCATTGAAGTGGCACCGCTCGCCTTCATGCGAGGCAGGACACTCAATGACTCCTTCATCATCCTCGACGAAGCACAGAACACGACGCCCGAGCAGATGAAGATGTTCTTGACGCGCATTGGCTTTAACTCCAAGGCAGTGGTGAACGGTGACGTGACGCAGATCGACCTCAATGGCAAGCGCAGCGGTCTAGTGGACATCGACCGCATCCTTGGCGATGTCGAGGGACTGAGTTTTGTGTACCTTGGCGTGAAGGACGTCGTTCGTCACCGGATCGTGGCGGACATCGTTGCCGCGTACGAACGAACCCCATGAGTCTGGACATCTACGCGGCTGACGAACAGCACGACCACGAGATTGATCTTGATCGCTGGGTCCTTCTCGCCCGTGGCGCTCTCACCGACGAGGGCGTGCGCGGACTTGCCGAAGTGTCACTGATTTTCGCTGACGAACCAACAATCGCCGACCTCAACCAACAGTTCATGGGAAAAGAAGGCTCGACCGACGTGCTCAGTTTTCCCATCGACGCGGAGCCCGAACCAACGGGGCGAGTTCCCGACGCGGGGGGAAGCGGTCCGGGTGAACCGCCGTTACCCGAGATTCCTCAACTGATTGGCGACGTCGTCATCTGTCCAGCGGTCGCCGGCCGTAACGCCATCGAGCACGAAGTTTCCTTCGACGACGAAGTGGCGCTCTTGATCGTGCACGGCGTGCTGCACCTCCTTGGGTGGGACCACGTGATCGACGACGAAGCCGAGCGGATGGAGGCGCGCGAACGAGAGTTGCTCTCTCGTCACTACCGCGCGAGTACGCCGTGATTGGCGCCGTCTGGAGGGCGGGCGACACCTACCTCATGCTCACGGTCGCCGTCTTATTGATGCTCTCCGGATTTTTCGCGATGGCCGAGACGTCGTTGGTGCGAATGAACAAGTCACGCGCTCGCTCGTTGCGTGAGCAAGGGCGCCACGGTGCGAAGGCACTCGTGGCATTAAGCGAAGCGCCCGAGAAGTTCCTCAATCCCTTACTGCTATTGGTACTGGTCTGTCAGTTGGTGTCGGCCACGATGGTCGGAGTGCTCGCCGGACACCTCTTTGGCGCCGCGGGCGTGTTCGTCGCCACGGCCGGCGAGGTTGTTGTCATCTTCGTGGCCTTTGAAGCCATCCCGAAAAACTTCGCCGTGCAACACCCCGACGACGCGGCGCTGGTCAGTGCGCCGGTGGTGGGGCGAATACTCAGGTTCTGGCCCGTTCGTTGGATCTCGGTCGTGTTGCTGGCAGTCGCGGACGCCGTGATCGGTCTCTTCGGCGGTGACGGCAAGAGTCCGCGCATGACCGAGTCCGAAGTGCTCGCCATGGCCGACGTCGCTCACGAGGACGCCGCCATTGAGTCCGAAGAGCGCAATTTCATCCATTCGGTCATTGAGTTCGGCGACACGATTGTGCGTGAAGTGATGGTGCCGCGCATCGACATGGTTGACATCCACGACACCGCGAGCGTTCGTGACGCGCTCGATCTCGCGATCGAGACGGGACGATCACGCATCCCCGTGCTCGGCGAGGGCGTCGACGACGTCGTTGGACTGGTGATCCTTCGCCACCTCGCGAGCCTTGTCGCGAACGGCCGGGGAGATGAACTTCTGCGAGACCACATGGGCGAGGCGCAGTTCGTGCCCGAGACCAAGCGGGTGGCGCCCCTGCTCACGGAGATTCGCCGGGCGAAAAGCCATCTCTTCATTGTCGTCGACGAGTACGGCGGGACGGCGGGACTCGTGACCTTAGAAGACGTGCTCGAAGAGCTCGTCGGTGAGATCACCGACGAATCCGATCCCACCATCGACGAGGACGACGACAAGGACCATTCGATTGACGCGGATATCAAACTGAGTGGGCGACTCAACATCGACGACGCGAACGAAGCGTTCGGTTTGGCGCTACCCAAAGACGGTTGGGACACCGTGGGCGGACTGGTGCTCGACCTTAGGGGCGGGGTGCCGAGCGTGGGCGACGTGTTGACCACCGGGCGCTATCGTTTGACGGTCGTTCGCATGGACGGGCGACGAATCGAAGAAGTACTCGTCGAACCGTTGGCGTACTGGTGACGCGCGCAGGATTCGTCGCCGTGCTCGGGCGACCAAACGTCGGTAAATCGACCCTCGTCAACCAACTGGTTGGCGCGAAGGTGTCAATTACGGCCGCCTCTCCCAACACGACGCGTCACGCTATCCGGGGCATCTTGAGTGAGGGCGACACACAGGTCATTCTTGTGGACACGCCGGGCTTGCACCGTCCAAGGACGACGCTCGGAGGGCGACTCAACGAGACCGCGCGCGCCGCGGCCGACGGGGTCGACGTAATCTTGGCGGTCATTGAGGCGAATAGCCCCATAGGTCCTGGCGATCGTCACGTGATTGAGACGATGTTGCGTCAGTCCCGTGGTCCAAAGGGCCCGCGACTCCTCGTCGTGGTCAACAAGATCGATCGAACCGGAAAAGAATCGGTAGCGGCGCAACTTCTTGCGGCGAGTGAAGCCGTTGACGAGATTGCGGTCGATATCAATCGCGTCGAAGCTTCCGAACTCGTGGAGTATTTTCCCGTGTCGGCGAAGACCGGCGACGGCACGCCTGCGTTGCTCGAACTACTTCGTGAGTCAATGCCCGAATCGCCCTTCCTCTTCCCTGACGAAGAGGTCTCGGACGTCACGGAAGCCACGTGGATCGCCGAGCTCGTGCGTGAGCAACTCGTTCGAAAGACCAAGCAAGAACTGCCTCACTCCATTCACTGTCGCGTGAGTGAGTTCGAATGGCCTCACGTCACCGTCGAGATCCTCGTCGAGCGCGAGAGCCAAAAGGGAATGGTGATTGGCAAAGGCGGTCAGCTCTTAAAGGACGTCGGCATCGCCGCTCGTCGCCAATTACCAGAAGGAATGTACCTGGAACTTCGTGTGAAGGTCGAGCCGGGTTGGCAGAAACGCGACGACGTCCTAGACCGATTCGGTTACTGACACCACCGATTGCGGATCGCGACGACCCGTGCTCTTGGAGTGCAGACCAAGCGCCAAAATGCCACACGCGAGCACGACGGCAACGACGCCCAACGCGCCAACGGGCGTGCCGACGTACTTGAGGCCACTTAGCAATACTGTCGCGGTGATGATTCGCCGTAACACCACGCCGTTCGCCCTCGAAGAGAGCAGTGAACCAACGATGACCATTGGAACGGATCCGATGATGATCGACGTCGTCAGCGAGAAGTTGACGTGGCTGAAAAGCAACGTACCGAGCGTTGCCGACACGGTGAGGGGCACTGATTGGGCGAGGTCCGTGCCGACCAACTGGTTGTTGCGAAGGCTTGGGTACACGGCCAGCAAGAGCACCAAGATCAAAGAGCCCGCGCCGACTGACGTGAGGCCGACCATGAAGCCGCCGACCGCGCCGATGGCGATGGTGGCGCCCTTTCGCACCGCGATGGCCGACTCACTCGCCTTGGGCGTAGGCAATAACGTGCGCCCAAGCATCGCGAGGGCTCCGATAATTAGCGCCGAGCCAAGAAAGATTTGAAGTCGATGTTCAGCCAGCGCACTTTGACCCATGAGGTGCATGACGTAGGTACCCAAAAACGCCGCGGGCAGCGATCCGTAACAGAGGTAGCGCACGAGTCCGGTGTGAATGGTTTTGCGGTGCCAGTGAACCAACACGCCCGCGGGCTTCATGAACAGCGCCGCCACCAGGTCTGAGGTGATCGCGGCGGTTGGCGAGATGCCAAAGAGCAAGACCAACATCGGCGTCATGAGAGCCCCGCCGCCAACCCCCGTCATTCCAACGAGTAGGCCGACCACGGCACTGCCAAGTACTAAATAGAGATCGATGTGCACTGGGCTCCAACTACAGTCAACAAATACTAGTGAAATAGTAGTTTATACAAAGCGAGATCAGCGGATGGCAAGATTTCCTTAAATCTCCCGCAGAAATCTGTCGGTTGGGCTGAGTTGTCGATTGCCACCGAGCCCGAGGGTGTCGTTATTACTGGCGCAGTTCGTGAAGGAACGCGTGCACCTGGGCCTTGTCGCGGGTGCGCTTCATCGGTGGCAGTTTCTTGAACATGGCTGATCGGTAACGCGCGGTGGCGAGGCGAGTGTCGAGCACCGCGACTACGCCGCGGTCGTCCTTCGTTCGAATAAGGCGTCCAACGCCCTGGGCGAGCAACATCGTCGCTCGTGGTAAGTCGACCTCCATAAAGGGATGATCGGAGCGCTCGCGACGAGCTTCAGCGAGGGGATCGCCGGGCACGCTGAAAGGCAGGCGATCGATGGTGACGAGGCTTAAGGAGTGGCCCGGAACGTCGACGCCTTGCCAGAAACTGGTGACGGCGAAGAGGCTCGCCTCGGCGCTCTTTCGAAAGTCGTCGATGAGACGATGTCGCGACAACGTGCCTTGGACCAGAACTTCGGTGTCGAGTCGCGGCGCCACGGCGTCGGCGACGCGCTGCATCACCGAGCGGTTGGTGAAGAGGGCGAGCGTGCGTCCGCCGGCGTGCGTGATCAGCTCGACGAGTTCATCGATGATCGCGGCCTCCGCGCCGGGGTCGTTTCGCTCGGGGAAGTTCTCTGGCACGTAGAGCAGCGCGTGATTCTCGTAGTCAAAGGGGCTCGCAAAGCGCTCGACCTCGCAGTCGTCGAGTCCGAGACTTCGGGGCAAGGTGTCGGGGATTGTGGCGCTCGTCAAGACGCCCGTCACGTTGGCCCAAAGATCGTCACGAAGACGCGGACCCACGTCCACGAGCGAGATCTCGATGTCAATCTCTCGATCACGCCGAGAGAGAAAGAGCAACTCGCCGTCTTTCACCTTGTTCACACGGTCGAGGTCGTTGGCCAAATGAATGGCCGGTCCGAGCGCGCGCACTTTTCGGAACTCCGTTTCGGGCGACGTCGATTCCAGTGCACGTAGGTTTTCTACGAGGACCGTGACGAGTTCGTTGGCGCGCGCGAGTTCAAGTTCACAGGCCGCGTCCAGACCCGTCAACTCGTTTCGTTCGTACTGTGCCAACAGCGTGGCGGCAAGGCGGTCGGCGCTTGAGAGCAATTGATCGGCGCGAGCGCGGCCGTCGTCACCGAGGAGCGATCGCGCGCCCATAGAGAGGGCTCTGAGACGTTGCGAATTCAAGGACGTGCCGAGCAACGTCGCGAAGATGTCGAGTATCTCGTGCGCCTCGTCAAAGACGACGAATTCGTGGGCGGGCAGCAGCATCGACCCCGACGCCAGGTGCGAGGCGTAGAGATGGGCGTTCACGATGAGGATCGAACTCTCGTTGGCTCGGTCTTTCGCCAGTTCGGCGAAGCAGTTCTGGCCCTGGGGGCACTTTGCTCTCGTCAAGCATTCCTGGGGCGTGACCGAGACGCTGCGGCGCGCTCTCGCGTCGACTTCGAAGGGCAGTTCGTCGAGGTCGCCCGTCGTGGTGTCGTTCGACCAGGTAAGGATGCGCCGCATTTGGTCGGCGACGCCCTTGGGCATGTCGGTGCCGTCATCAAGGCTCAACTGGGCGCCCGGGCCGAGGCTGTGCGCGCGATTCAAACAGAGGTAGTTCTGCTTGCCCTTTAGAACAGCGACGCGCACGCCCTTCGCGTGGGCGGCAACTTGGGGAGCATCTTTTTTGGCGAGTTGGTCCTGGAGGTTCTTTGTCGCGGTAGCAATGACCACACGATGCCCGGACATGACGGCGGGCACGAGGTAGGCGAGTGATTTCCCAATGCCGGTGCCGGCCTCGATGACGTGGTGTCGACGGCGCGAGATCGCTGAGGCGACCGCGCGCACCATGCCTCGCTGGCCTTCACGATTTTCGCCCCCACCGGGCAAGTCGTGAGTAATGGCGTCGAGCAGGGCGAGCGCGCGTTCAGCGTCGATTGAAATGACGTCGTCGTCGAGTTGGATCCCTTGATCGGGGTCAGTGTCGACGAAGGGCGTCTCGTCGTCGGGATCGAAACTCTGCACTCGTCGACCTTAGGGGTGCCGGCGAAGACCTTGTGAAGGGAGGAACTAAGTTTTGTTCGTGCCCGATCCGCGTCCCGTGACCCTGCCTGCGTCGATTGAGATTTCGGGCGTGCCACGCCACGTCGCGATTGTCATGGACGGGAGCGGCCGCTGGGCACAGCGCAAAGGATTAGCGCGCACCGAGGGCCATGGCGCGGGCGAGATTTCGTTGGTGGACACCACGTACGGCGCACTCGCCATTGGTGTGAAAACACTTACCGTGTTTGCTTTTTCGACTGAGAACTGGCGCCGACCGGTCGACGAAGTGCGCTATCTCATGAACTTCAACCGAGGGTTACTAGAGCGTCGCCAGCACGAACTGAACGCTGACGGCGTGCGGATTGTCTTTTCTGGGCGCCGGGACTGGCGCGTGCCCAAGAGCGTGTTGTCGCAAATGGAAGAGGCGGCAGAGCTAACGAAGAAAAACAAGGACCTGACCCTCAATATCGCCTTCAACTACGGTGGCCGCGCCGAAATCGTCGACGCGGTGCGCGAATTGGTAAAAGACAAGGTGCCAGCGAAGAAGATCGACGAGAAGGCTATTCGACAGCGTCTTTATCACCCCGAGTTGCCTGATCCCGATCTGGTGGTGCGCACGTCGGGGGAGTATCGGATCTCGAATTTTCTGCTGTGGGAGATGGCGTACTCGGAGTTGGTGTTTAGTGACGTGCTCTGGCCCGACTTTCGCCGCGAGGACCTCTATAACGCGATCCTTGAGTACCAACGGCGCGATCGACGTTACGGCGGTCTCGACGAGTGAACGTCACGCGCGCCACACTCATCGTCGCGCTGCTGCTCTACGTTTTTTTGTGGGTACTCGCGTTTAGCGGAGCCTCCGGTCTCGTCGAGCCGCTGCTCATCCCCTTAGTACTGGGCGTGATGATCGCGCTCGGCGTGGCGCTGACGCGTTTCGTCGGACTTCCTCCACGAAAGCAGCACTTTGGCGACCGCGACTCTGAAGATTCGCCGTGAGAGAGATCGACGACGAGGCGGTGGTGCTGCGGACCTTCAAGTCCGGCGAAGCTGATCGCGTAGTAGTGCTCTGGACGCGCCACCACGGCAAGGTGCGCGTACTGGCGAAGGGCGTGCGAAAGACCACGAGTCGAATGGGCGCCACGCTCGAGACTCTCGCCTACGTCACGGTGGACCTCGTGAAGACGCATGGCGAGTTTTACGTAGCGCGCCACGTGCAACACCGAGAGCGCCTCGCCACGCTTCGATCGTCCTACACGCGCATCTCGGCGGGTTACGCCGTCGTTGAAGCCGTGGACGCCATTCCTTCTGACGGTGTGCCCGACGAAGCGATCTTCGATCTTCTCGTGCGAGTACTGATGACCTTGGACGACGGCATGTTTGATCCCTCGCTCGTTCCCGCGTCGTTCTACTTTCGACTGTTGGCCCTTGACGGATCAGAGCCTGTTGTCGGCGCTTGCGTGAACTGCGGGCGCGCGGGTCCACTCGTTTCATTTGACGCACAGACCGGTGGCACGTTGTGCAGCGACTGTCGCCAGGGCGTGTCGCTCTCCCAAGACGCGTTGGCCCTGATTCGTCGGATGGTTGGTGGCGATTTGGCAACGGTGCTTCGAGAAGAGAACCCACGAGGCGCCGGTGAGGTGATGGCCGTGGCCCAAGAAGCCATTGAGGTTCACTTTGGGCGACGCCTTCGAGCTCCCCAGGCGACGGCGCCGTTGTCACCATCACCGGGGATTTCCCGTGAGTAACTTTGGCGTCTACGTGCACGTGCCCTTTTGCGCGCACCGCTGCGACTACTGCGCGTTCGCGACCTACTCAGATCGCGACCACTTGATGGACGACTACGTCGAAGCAGTGCTGCAAGAAATTGCGTGGGCGACGTCGAAGGGACTCCAAAAGGCGACCTCGGTCTTCTTTGGCGGAGGCACGCCATCACGACTCAGCGCTGCTCAGTTGCTGCTCCTGCTTGACGCGATTCCGCGCACCAATGACGCCGAAGTGACCGTTGAGTGCAACCCCGAAGACGCCAACCTTGAGCGCCTGCTCGAATACCAAAGAGGCGGCGTGACGCGCATGAGCTTTGGCGTGCAGTCAACGCGGCCAGCCGTACTAGCGGACCTCGGGCGACGACACGGGACCATGGCGCACAAGGAGGTTTCTGAAGCCGTCACTGAGGCGGGCTTTGCGACGTGGAACATGGATCTCATCGTGGGATCACGCGCGGAGAATCTCGACGACGTTCGCCACACGTTGAATGACTTGCTCTCACTCGAACATCCCCCTCCGCACATCAGTTGTTACGCCCTTACGCCCGAGCCGGGAACGCCGCTCGGGCGCGACCCGCGTCGCCACCCCGACGAGGACGCGACGGCCGACGCGTACGACCTCGTGGGTGAAGTGCTCGAAGGGCACGGATACATGTGGGAGGAGATCTCGAACTGGGCCAAACCCGGACACGAGTGTCGCCACAATCACGTCTACTGGGACCACGAGGACTACGTGGGCTTTGGCTCGGCGGCCCACTCGCACCAGCACGGCCGCCGATTCTGGAATGTACGCACGCCTGACCGCTATATCGAACTCATTCGTAGTGGTGGCTCAGCACTCGGGGGCGAGGAGTTCTTGGACGATTCGACGCAGACGTTCGAGCGTGAGTCGTTGGCGCTACGAACATCGCGCGGCGTGCCACTCGAAGCGTTCGAATCACTCGATGAGATTGCCCACTTGGTTCGCGTGCACGACGGTCTCGTGACCTTGACGCCAAAGGCCCGACTCGTCGCGAACCAAGTCATTGTCCGCCTAAGGAGCGCTGAGTAGTCCAGTAACCTTGAGCGATGGCCGCAACACCTGATCTCGACCCCGACCTGCTTGAAAAGGTCATCAATCTTGCGAAGCGGCGCGGATTCATCTTTCAATCCGCCGAGATTTATGGGGGGTTTCGCTCCACGTACGACTACGGCCCCCTAGGCGTCAATCTCCTTCGTAACGTCAAACAGGCGTGGTGGCGTTCGATGGTGCAGATGCGAAGCGACATCGTGGGCATCGACGCCGCGATTCTCGGGCCGCCCGCGGTATGGGCGGCGTCTGGCCACCTCGAGACGTTCACCGATCCGCTCGTTGACTGCCTCAAGTGCAAAGAGCGCTGGCGCGAGGACAAGATCGACGGCGTCTGTCCGAACTGCGGTTCCACGCAGTTCACGGCGCCTCGCGCTTTTAATCTCATGTTCAAGACCCAGGCCGGTCCCGTTGAAGGTGAGGGCTCGACGGCGTACTTACGTCCAGAGACCGCGCAAGGCATTTTCACGAACTTCGCCAACGTGCTCTCCACGGTGCGAAAGAAGCCGCCCTTTGGTATCGCGCAGGTTGGCAAGTCCTTTCGCAACGAGATCACGCCACAAAACTTCGTCTTTCGAACTCGTGAGTTCGAACAGATGGAGATGGAGTACTTCGTGCCACCAGCCGACGCCGAAGAGTGGTACCGCTACTGGATCGACACGCGACTCAAGTGGTACATCGATCTTGGTATTCCAGATGAGATGCTCCAACTGCACGAACACGCGAAGGAAGACCTCTCGCACTACTCCAAGGGCACGACTGATGTCGAGTTCCTCTTTCCTTGGGGCTTTGATGAACTCGAAGGAATCGCCAATCGCGGGGACTACGACTTAAACCAGCACGCTAAGCACTCAGGCGTCGCGCTCGACTACTTCGATCAGTCAACGAAAGAGCGCTACACGCCCTACGTCATAGAGCCGGCGGCGGGCGCCACGCGCGCGATGATGGCGTTTCTTTTGGCCGCCTATCACGAGGACATCGTCGAGGGCGAGACGCGCAGCGTACTGCGACTGGACTGGCGACTCGCTCCGTACCAAGTCGCGGTACTGCCACTATCGAAGAAGCCCGAACTCGAAACGGTCTCTACCGAAGTGCTGTCGATCCTGCAGCCACACTTCATGTGCGACTACGACGTCAC
>DAIQOO010000003.1:13357-16789 GCA_036787845.1 Acidimicrobiales bacterium | reverse complement strand
CGGCGCGCGACGAGCGTGAGGAAGTACGCCACAAGAGCGCCGGCACCAAGAGCATGACGCTGAGTACGGCGCCGAACCAACAGTCACCGATCCAGCCGTAGTGGGCGTAGAGATTTCCCGCGACGTAAGAACCGATTGACGCGCCCGCAAACGCGCTCACCATGTACGCGCTGTTGATGCGGCTGCGCTCGGTGGGCAACAAGCTGTAAATGACGGACTGATTCGTGATCTGCATTCCCTGCATGCCGGTGTCGAGCAAGATGATGCCCAGCCCCAATAAGACCATCGTGTTTCTGCCTAGGGCCAATATCGCGAAGGCGACTAAGAACAACAACGACGCGATAATGGTGCTGGAGTTCGCTCGTTGTTTATCAGCTTGGCGTCCGGCGACGTTCGCCGCTAGCACGCCTGCGACACCAAAGAGCCCAAAGAGTCCGATGACCGCGTTGGAGTAGAAGAAGGGCTTGCCGGACAGGAGAAACGAGAGCGTCGTCCAGAGAGCGTTGTTGGCCGCGAAGATAATCGCGCCCAAGTACGCACGTCGACGCAATAGTGGCTGAGTAACAAAGAGCGAGAAGACGCCAACGACGAGTTTGGCGTAGGGAACGTGCTCGCGCGGCAGCTCGTTGGGTAACACCTTGAAGAGGACCGCGGCCATGACGCCGAGCAGTGCGGCCGCTGCCCAGTAGACGGCGCGCCATCCAGCGACCTGGGCGATGAGACCCGAGAACGTGCGTGACAGGAGAACGCCGAGCAACAGACCCGTCATCACCCGCGCGATAACGCGACCTCGCTCGGCCGGCTTGGCGAGATCAGCCGCGAGCGGGACAAGTAGCTGACCACCCACCGAACTGAGTCCGACGAAGAACGTGATGATCGCGAGGAGGGTGAAGGAATGTAATGACGCTGCCAAGATCATCATGAGTGCCGCGAGGGCGAAGATGCCAACGGCTAGACGGCGACGGGGCCAGATGTCGCCCAGTGGCACGACGAAGGCGAGTCCGATGGCGTAGCCAATCTGGGTGAGGGTCACGAGTAACGTGGCGCGCGCTGCGCCGACGTGAAAATCCTTCGTAATTTGATGCAGCAATGGCTGGAGGTAATAGAGATTGGCAACGATGATGCCAGTCGCCATCGCCATCAATAAAATCAGGACGTTAGAAAGTGGTTTTTTGGTATCCATGGGTAGTGACACACCTTTGAAGAACTTGATTACGTTAGCGTCTCATCGACTGCAGTGATTCGTTACGACGGCTCTCTCGGTGGTATCGAATAGGTGACTTGCGCTTTTGCAACGAGATCGCTCGAACCTCTTGAAAAAAGTTCAACGTCCACTACCGCGAGGCGCCGTCCGAGCTTGATGAGTCGAGCGCGTGCCATGAGGTCAGCGATCTCGGGCTTCCTTAGAAAATCAATGTGCAGGCTGGTCGTGACGGCGAGCAACACCGGCCCAATGTGGGCGAGGATAATCAACCACGCTGAGTTGTCCGCAAGGGCCATCATGGTCGGTCCCGAAAGCGTGCCGCCTGGTCGAGCGTTGCGCGTGCTGACCGGTTGCGCCATGACGAGTGTGTCGCCGTCGATTGACTCGATTTTTGGAACGTCGTAGTCGGGAAACGCGTCGTCGACGATCTTCTGGAGTTCCTCGACGCTGAGTACGGTCACTGGTTTAGGCGGCCTTGCGATAACGATTCACGGCCAGTGGCGCTAACAAGCCGATGGCTCCCACCGACCACGCGAGCGCGATCCAGGTTGACTGGCCGTGGGGCAGTCCAAGCATCAACCCGCGAACGGCGTACGCGGTTTGACTTATGGGCTGATTGATCGCGAACGGTTGGAGCCAACTCGGCATTGACGCCACCGGCACAAAGATCGCTGAAGCGAACGTGAGAGGAAAGATGATGGGAAAGGTAATTGCCTGTGCGGCCTCTGAGTTCGGTGCGCTAAGTCCAATGAAGGCGAATCCCCAGGACACGCAGTATGCGAAGAGCAACATCAAGAGGCACGCTTGGAGATAGCTCACAATCCCACCATGGGGACGGAATCCAACGAGGAAACCGACACCGGTGATGATAATCAACACGATGACGTTGCGAAACAAGTCAGAGATCGTGCGCCCAGCCAGTACCGCGAGGCGAGCCATAGGTAGAGCGCGGAAACGCTCGATGAGTCCGTGCTGAAGATCCTCAGCGAGTCCGATCGCGGTGCCGACGGAGCCAAAAATCATGGTCTGCACCAAAATCCCTGGAATCAGGTAATTGACGTAGGAGACGCCCGTGTGGATGACGCCTCCAAAGACGTAACGAAAGAGGACGACGAACATGATGGGCTGAATGATCATGAAGACCAAGGCGACGGGAATCCGGAAGAGGGCCAACAAGTTGCGGCGCGCGAGCGTCAAGACATCACTGACGGCCCAACGAAGCGCCGAGTGCGTTGAAGTCATGACAGGAAGAGTGGTCATACTCGTTCTTTTCGCTTCTGGCGCCGACCAGTGTTCGCGGGCGCTTCAGGTTCGATGGTTTCGGCTTTGTGCCCAGTCAAGGTCAGGAAGACGTCGTCGAGACTGGGTTCGCGAAGCGCTAACCCACTGAGTGAAATATTTGCCGCGTCAATTCGCCGCAGGGCGTCGGCGGTGACTGCCGGACCGTTGTTTACGGTCATCTCGAGCACCGTGCCTTCGACATTGACGGGTTTGTCGGAGAGATCGCCAATCAGCGTGTGCGCTTGCAAGGCGTCGTTGATTGAGTTGAAGCTGAGAGCAAGAACCGTCGTTCCCAATTGGGCCTTCAACTCGGCTGACGTTCCTTGGGCGATGATCTTGCCGTGGTCGAGTACCACGAGTTGCTTGGCGAGCCGATCGGCTTCGTCGAGGTACTGCGTCGTGAGCAGCACCGTCGTGCCGCCTTCGACGAGTCCTTCAATGATGACCCACATGTCTTGTCGACTTTGGGGATCAAGACCCGTCGTTGGTTCGTCGAGAAAGAGAATCGGAGGATTCGCCACCAACGCCGCCGCGAGGTCGAGACGTCGGCGCATGCCGCCCGAGTAGGTCTTCGTGATGCGATTCGCCGCGTCAGTGAGATCAAAGCTTTCGAGTAACTCGCGAGCCTTCGCCACGACGTAGGCCTTGTTGAGGTGATTGAGCAGTCCAATCATGCGAATGTTCTCAAATCCGGTCAAGTTCTCGTCGACCGTTGCGTACTGACCAGCAAGGCCAATATGACGACGAACTTGATTGGCCTGTTTGACGACGTCGTAACCAGCCACCGTCGCCTTGCCACTCGTTGGCGAGAGAATGGTCGAGAGAATTCGCACCATCGTGGTTTTTCCCGAACCGTTCGGACCGAGCAGTCCAAACACCTGTCCTTTGGGTACGTGGAGCGACACGTCGTCGAGGGCCCTAACGTCGCCGTCGTCAAACGTACGGAC
>DAIQOO010000003.1:0-13257 GCA_036787845.1 Acidimicrobiales bacterium | reverse complement strand
CGTGGAGCGACACGTCGTCGAGGGCCCTAACGTCGCCGTCGTCAAACGTACGGACGATATTGAATGTTTCCACCGCGTAGTCGGACATAGCGGGCAGTCTAGAGAAGTGCCGCTACGCGCGGCGCGCCCAACACGAAGAACCGGTACCTTCTTTCTATGGCTATATCCGACGACGAGATCGCACAAGTTCGCTCAGCGACCGACCTCGTGGCCCTCATTGGCGAGATGGTGGCACTCAAGCGCTCGGGTCAACGTTGGACTGGCCTTTGTCCCTTTCACGGCGAGAAGACATCTTCGTTCTCGGTCAACGCCGAACTCGGTCGTTACTACTGCTTCGGGTGTCGAGCGTCGGGCGATCAAATCACGTGGGTTCGAGAGACCCAACACTTGGATTTCATCGACGCGTTACGACTGCTCGCGGATCGCGCGGGCATTGAATTACACGACGACACCAACGCTGGTCCCGCTCGTAAGGAACGTCAAGATGCGATGGCGGCGATGGATCGGGCCGTTGATTGGTATCACGAGCGACTTCTCACTGCCCCCGACGCCAGAGGCGCGCGGGAGTACTTGCGCTCGAGAGGGATTGGCGGCGAGATCGCACGCCAGTTCAAACTCGGTTGGGCGCCCGACGAGTGGGACGCCTTGACCAACGCGCTGAAACTGAACGAGAAGGTGTTAAGCGCAACTGGTCTTGGCTTTGTCAACAAGCGCGATCGACGCCAGGACTCCCTTCGAGCTCGCGTCATTTTTCCAATCTTCGATCCCGCGGGAAAAGCCATCGCGGTCGGAGGGCGAATCTTGCCAACGTCGAGCGAGCACGAAGGGCGACCTGACGCGCGCGTCGAGCCCAAATACAAGAACAGTCCTGAGACACCGATATATTCCAAGCGCCGTACGCTCTACGCGCTCAACTTCGCCAAGGTCGACATCATCAAGTCTGGCGAGATCATTGTCTGCGAGGGTTACACCGACGTCATCGCTTTCTTTAGTGCTGGTTTGCCGAGAGCCGTCGCGACGTGTGGCACCGCCCTTGGTGAAGATCACTTTCGCTTGATGCGAAATTTCGCCAAACGTATCGTTCTTGCGTATGACGCCGACGCGGCCGGACAGAGTGCGGCGGCGTCGGTTTATCAGTGGGAACGTCAACACGACGTCGACGTCGCGGTCGCGCGATTGCCCCGTGGTATGGACCCAGCGGAACTTGCCCAGCGTGATCCCGACGCGCTTCGCGCTGCGATTGATGGCGCGTTGCCCTTTTTGAAGTTTCGACTCGAGCGGGTGTTAGAGGGCGCCAACGTCGCCACCGCCGAAGGCAGAGCGCGAGCCGCCGAACTAGCGATGGTGGTGCTCGCTGAGCACCCCAGTGAACTCGTTCGCGATCAGTACCTCATGGAGGTCGCCGATCGACTGCGACTTGACCTCAACACGTTGCGTTCGCGCGTCGCGGAACTCGCGAAGAATCCACGCGAGCGGAGCGTCAAGGAGATTACGAACGAGCCGGCGCCCAGTCGCGCTCGATCCCGGACGACCATGCCACGACCAGGCCTTGAAGCGCTGCGACTCTACGTGCACGGGCCGCCCGAGATGAAAGAGCGCGTAATCGCTCCCTACTTTGTCAACGAAGTGCAGCGTGAGATCTTCGACGCGCTCGTCACCGGACAGTCGCTCTCAGAGTTGATCGACGGTCTCGAGCGACGTGGTCAAGACGAAGCAGCCCAAGTACTGAGCGAACTCGCCGTCGACGAACTCGACCGTCCCTACAGCCACGGCGATATCACGGCGGTCGTGGCGCAGCTGATTCGAAGCGCCGTGAAAGAAGAGATGCGTCGACTACACCGTGATCTCAGCGAGGGGCGCGTTAGTCCCGACGTCGTCAAGGCGACCATCGATGACGTGAAGGAGCGAGAAGAACTCCTCGAGACGACTAGTGGTGACGTCGCCGAGCGTGACCTGCGTCTCTGGCTCGTCGAACGCGCGTCGTTGCCCTCCTCGTGAGCAAAGGCGCGCGCGGATTCATCGGCGGTCTCGCGATGCTCGCGCCGCTCAGCGTTGACGACGAGCGCGTTCTCTATCCCATCATTCAAGAAGGTCGACGAGCGAGTGAACAGATGGCCAAGGACTCCGTGAGCAGTCCGACCGATCGCCAGCGTCTCCTTCGCGCTCGTCAAGAGGGTCAAGAGGCAGAGTCGATGTTACTTCGCGCGACCTTTGGACTCGTGCGCGCGCGCGTCCTTGAGCGCGGGTATCGATGGCACAACGAAGACCTCGAAGCTGCGGGCGTCGAGGGTCTCGTGAACGCGCTTCGTCGCTTCGACCCCGAGCAGGGAAATCGATTCGCGACGTACGCCAATTACTGGATTATGAAACTCGTCAATCAGACGGTGCAACAACAGGCCGGCCTCAGTGACGCTGAGATGCGACTGATCTTGAAGTACCAGCGATTGGAGCGTTCGAACCTTGATCGGCGTCTCACGAAGCGCGACGTCGCTATAGAACTCGGTATCTCACAAGTAAAGGCGCACGAGATCATGCAGCTAAGTCGCGAACTCCAATCGCGTCGTTTCTCGTCCATAGAAATCGAGGACGTCGCCGACCCGCGACCATCGAGCAATCTCAACGACGCGCCCGCGTGGGTCATCGACGAGTTGCGACGTCTCACGGGCGACGATTTTGACGCGTTCTGGCAGTACACGTTTCGCACCATGTCGATGGAAGAGATTGCCAAAGCGCACGGCATCTCTCGCCAAGGCATGACCAAGCGCATTGAGCGGTGCCGTCGTGCGGTGCGAGAGAGTCCCGGCGCCGAGCGACTCCAGCGGTGGTTCGACCAACAGTGAGCCGCCGCGCGGGTGCTATCGTAACTAGGCTTTCAGATTCATTCCCAGATAGCTCAATTGGCAGAGCAAGCGACTGTTAATCGCTAGGTTGCAGGTTCGAGTCCTGCTCTGGGAGCTTGTTTTTGATTTTTTTGTACCCGTGCGAACCCGCCCTTAGGGTTGACGCATAAATGACGACGCGTCAATACCGAGATCGTCAAGCAGTACGGACGCGTCGTGTTCTGTTATCTCGAAGGGCCGTAGCTCAGTGGTTAGAGCAGGGGACTCATAATCCCTCGGTCGTGGGTTCGATCCCCACCGGCCCTACCAATGAAACAAAGGAGTTTCACCGAATTAATTTTACCGCTCCATAACTAATCCCACGGAAATCCCACGATGTACCACCTACGAATTAGCGTATTGAGCATGAAGGGTGGAATAAGGCAGAAGGCTACGGCGGTTTGGGAGGTGCGTCTTGAGGCGGGCCGTGATCCAGTCACCGGGCGAAGGCGTCAGGTCAGTCGTAGCGTCCACGGGACAAAGCGAGAGGCACAACGGATCCTCAACACACTCTTGGCCGATGCCGAGAATGGCCAGGGGGGGCGAACAGCGGCGAATTTCAAACAGTTGAGCGATCAATGGATGGCCCTCGTCTCAAACGACTTAAGCCCAACAACGGTTCACCGATACAAGAACTTGTTGAAGAATCGAATCCTCCCCGCGCTGGGCAATAGGTCTGTGAATAGCATCCGAACGAATGACCTTGACCGTCTTTATCTTGGACTTGTTAATGATGTCGGACTAGCGCCTGCGACTGTGCGCCAGGCCCATGCGATCATTCGTCGCGCCTTTCGCCAGGCGGTGTTGTGGGGATGGATAGCGACTAATCCTGCGATCAACGCAACGCCTCCACGTATCGCGAAGTCAAAGCCCTCGCCTCCCGATGTTGGACAAGTTGGCGCTCTTCTCCAGCGAGCCGGAGAGTCAGATCCTGAACTCAGTCGGTTTCTCCACGTTGCCGCTACGACCGGAGCACGGCGAGGCGAAGTTTGCGCCCTTCGATGGAAGAACTTTGACACAGTGTTGCGATCGCTCACTATCGAGCATTCCATCGTTGACCTACCAGGCGGCCTTGTCGAAAAGGACACGAAGACCCACGTCAATAGGCGAATGGCACTGGACGTTGGAACTGCCGAAGTTCTCGAAGAGCAGCGTCGAAGCATGTCTGACCGCGCGACCGCAGCCAACTTGCAAATCACTTCTGAGTCATTCGTCTTCTCAAATGAGCCTGATGGACTCACGCCTTGGGTTCCGGGAAGTGTTACCAAGCGGTTTCAAAAACTTAGAGATTCACTCGGCTTCGAAAACATGCGTCTTCACGACCTGCGTCACTTCACGGCCACCCGTCTCATTGCAGCAGGCGTGCCTGTTCGGACTGTGTCCGGGCGGCTCGGTCACGCTGACCCTTCGACGACACTTTCGGTATATGCACATTTCGTCGAAGCTTCAGATCAAGTCGCAGCGACCGTAATGGGCGAACTCGTTACCAAGACCCCCTCAATTCAGAAGTCGAAACTTATTTAATCGGAGCGGTAGAGCCACGTAGGTGGCCCAGGCCAACTGTCTATTTCGTAGTCGGACCAAATCTGGACGAATCGCTCACCATCAACACCAAAGCGTAGAAAATTCTCCGCATCGCGGAACGTTGCGAACCAACGCCGTTTTGTTTGGAGGTCGAAGCCTTGGGCGGGTTCGTAGCGATGCTCACCCTTGCAATGATCGTCGTTGAGATCTTTAGCCAGATACTTTGAAAGATAAGTGGCTAGCCTCCTCGCATCGTTTCTGGATTCTCCTGAATGGCGATTATTCTCATCGAACCGAATTCGACCGTGACCCCAAACGCGTCGCAGCTGAAAAAAGTCTGTGAACATTCCACCCGGAACAGCGACGTGGACGTGGTAGCCGTGCCCTCCGTCATGCAGCTCTAAAATATAAAGATAAGGGAATGGTTTTCCGCCATTCAAGACGCGCCAACGCATCAGAAATGCGTTCATATAAGCCTTGACTTGCTTCTTGTCCCATTGCGCAGTTTTGAAGGTAAAAGTCCACATCTTCGTTAACCCCCATCGCACGCAGAATTGTCGAACGGCCTTGACAGCTCTTCCATGCGCGCGCAACTTGTTCTGAAACTGACGTTCAACCTCATCTTGAAGAAGTGCATCAATCATCACCTCACCGTCTGCATTCGTGAACCTGGATAGCCGTGCCATGTGGATAGCATCCTGATCGCGCCCACCGTTTCCCGAACCTTGGTAGGTAATTGACGCCTCTCCAGTGCCTTCTGACAGACAAACAAGGAAGCGATTAGTAGTTACGTCCTTTGGACAAGGAAAACAGCGGTCGACGCCTTCGGCGTCGACCAAGCCTTCGGATGAGTTCAAGAAGTCCGCTGTGGACATTTATCGATCCGCGTTTATAGTCGAGATACCCGAGGTGAGAAAGGCCTCAAGCAGTGACCTGGTCACCCGTAAGCGGTTGCCAATCTTCAAGACGGCGACAGGGAACTCATCGCGTTTGTAGAGGTCCCAGGCGGTACTTCGATGGATCCCGAGGATCTGAGCAGCCTGGGCAAGGCTGATGGTGGCGCATGTTGCCAGGTCGATCTGACCTGCGCTACTCTGTTCTTGCGTGGAATACGCGATCTTGTGCATGAAATGAAGCATAATACGCAGTACGCGATACTACGCGTGATTATGCGAAATACCTGATTGGAGCCGAATGTCGATGTACTACGAGCCAACTGCCGATCAGCAGATAGATCGTTTTCTTCTTCCCTACGAGGAACTGACAGCAGACGAAAAGATTATGTGGGGGATGCCGGGAACGGTTGGTTGGCGCACCGTTGCGGAAACTCTAGGTGCAGCAAGAAAACGGCTCAAGCTGAGTAAGCGCCAAGCTGCACGAAGAGCGGGTATATCGGAAGGCACTTGGCGCCAATTGGAACGCGGTCCGACATTCGAAGGCGGATCGGTCTACGTCAATCAGACTCGGCCCGAGAATCTTTATGCCGCTGCTCGTGCCGTCGGGGTGGATCCCAAAATCGTTTTTGGTGCATTTAATGAAGAAGTTCCTGAGGGACTCGACTTCACACCGTATGACGACAGGCTCGCAAGAAAGATCGCAAGGCTTGACGTGCGTGACCGTGACATTGTCGAGCGACTCGTGGATTCAATGCTCGATAATTCGGTTGGTGACACTTCCGAGGACGACGAAGACGTTCTCTGAGTCGAGTTGACCGTCCTCGACCCCTGCGGCGCCGCCGGCGCTGCGCTCCCGCGCATGCGTTCGGCGCCCCCGCAGACGGTCGTGAAGTCGCCCAGCTCATTCCCGTGCAACCCTCTTCACCCATCACTGGATGTCGTCCTAAGGTTGGACGTGAAATGGCAACGTGCGCGGATTGCAATCAACACGTCGACGCGAGTGACGAGTTCTGCCGCTACTGCGGATCTCCAATGCCCAAAGAAGAGATGGATGTCGTTTACGAGACAGAAGGGTGGACATCGCGACAACGCGCTGAGCTTACGGAGACCCTTCTCGGTAAAGGCATTCCTCACGAGTGGTACGGAACGGACATGACTGTGGCGCGTCAGTATGAAGCAATAGTTGACGGCATTCTGGCTCGCCCTGCAATTGAGATTAATTTGGATACTCGACAAGCCAACAAAGTCAGGCCGAAAGGCACACTATTCAAGCATCCGATTTATAGCGATTGGTGCGCCTGGCTCGGTGCCCTCGCTGTTGCGACCGGAATATATGCTGTTTCGAACCAACACAGCGCAAACTTAATCGACTACGTATTCGCGATAGTCGTTCAATGGACTCTCTTCGCAGGAGCCCCCGCAATCGTACGTCGAGAACTTTATCGCAGGCACACTTAAATGCCCCAATGCATCCACCTCTCATATCGATTCCTCAAGACCCAAGTCTGCCGCGAGCGCTCTATAAGTGTCCGTGTCACTAACCACAAGAGGTGCACAAACGTCTCGAAGAAACTCCGTGCGATCCTGCCCTGGTTGCGCCAGTTTCCCCCAGCGTCGTTTGGCCTCTTCAAAGAGCGAGCCTGCTATTGCCTTCACGTCGTCCGGGTATGGGGCGGAGCCCAGGAGCTCGCGCTTCTTCTCTAACAGAATCGCACAAGCAGAGTCGGCGTCATCGGACCACTTTTGGGAGCCAAGTTTTAAGACTTCGTCGCTCAGAAGATAATTCTCCAAGTCCCTCACTGAAAGTATTCGAAGAAGCGGATCCTCTACTTTCAAGGCCGCAATCGACTCGTCCGTACGGCTATCTCGGTCGATTACTCGCAGCACCTCCGTCTGCTTCAGTACAGTCGTCATCGAGTCAGCCACGGGTCGCAACTGTGTTGTTCCGCCAGCAGACACGAATTCTATAGTTGGGTACGCATCGCCGAAGATCCGGTTTAAAATGGCGGCGTCAAAGCTCTGTTTTGACCGAGTAGGCGCGTCGGGCTTGCCTTCGCAGACGAAGACTCGTTTTGGAGCAACGAGTGCAGCCAGATCGTCCAGTGCAACTTGGAGCAATGACTGCCAAAGCACACGTGTCATCGCTTCTGGTTGCATAATTACAGGCGAATCGAAGTCGCGATCATTGAAATTCAGAAAGACAACCTGTTCCGGAGATTCCCTGGCTATCTCAAAGGCTCGCCTCATCATGCCAATCGAGTGACTTGCGATCATAAGTTGGCATGTTTCGGGTATGACCAGGAGCATCTCATCGAGTAGTGCCGCTTGTAACGCTAGACCTGTGTGAAGGTCCGGTTCATCGAGACAAATCAGAGAATTCGGATAGTACTCCTTCCGGATATGTAGGTCTAAGAGAAGATCGAAGGCCGCCTTCTCCCCAGCCGAAAGATTGACGTACCGAAAATTCTGTGAAGATCCCTTAGTGAACAGGAATGTTCCCTTGTTCGTGGGATCTCCAAGACCCGTCAGCGTGAGATCCCTGAACAAACGGTTCATTGATTCCGCGAGAGGTTCGATTTTGCTCGCGTAGACATCACGGTTAGATACCTCAACCTCCATCTGAGCAAAGGCAGCTACCGCCAATCCCACTAACCGGTTGTAATGCTCCGCGACTGAGTGGTCTTCATCGATGAGGGCACCTAACAAGTTTGTGTATTCGATATTTCGTAGGCCCCCTATCGATGTGGAAGCGAAGTCACTGGTGTATCGATACGCCGTACGAAAGTGCAGTGACCGAGCTCTCTCGACTGGATCGGATGGTAGTGGATCGTGCCATTCAACTTGGACGCTGGGAAGATCCGATTGATTAGGCCGGGAGTAGTAGTCCGGGTCCATGCTTCGGCTCACAGTTCGATTTGCATTGTGTCGATGCCAATAAAACAGGGCGTCAAGGAAAGAACTCTTACCCGAACCATTTGTACCGAGTAGCACGATCAGCCGAGCGGTAACCGGCAAGTCGGAAATTGTCAGGTCTGCAAACCGCTTAAAGCCGTTTCCAATATGCACACTCTTTAGCCGCACGATTCAGCTCCTTAGGCGAAGTTGAGTGCAAGTGTACGATTACCGCGTCTCAGTTGAAGCTACCGTCACTGACCCCCAAAAATTGGCGCTAACGCTCCTTGTAAGGTTGGGGCGAGTGCCTAAATCTCGCGCTTTAGACGGCTTCCTAGCGACGAAACAGTCCCACGTTTCATCCCGCATACCAAACCGAACCACCAGACCAAAGCGACACCACTGGACGAAGAACTCAGAGAGTTTCGGACCAAACCGACACCACCGGACCAGTCCGACCGTTTGCTCCCACCTCATAAACCCCCTGGTCTCTCTTTAGAGGTCACAAGTTTTGACCCTCACGGGCAAAACTGCCGATATGCTGGAACAGTTCCAATCGCTGCACATTGTGCGGCAAGTCCCACGGCCGCCCTTGAGGCGGTCGTGGTTGTTTTCGGGCGAATTTCGTTCCCTCGGGCTAACTTTGTCTCACCATGCACATCTGTTACGTTGACGAATCAGGCAGCGCGGATGTATTCTGCAGGTCGAACGTCAGTTCAACCCCCCTAATAGTGGTAGCCGGGTTGATCGTTTCAAGCGACGCTTCCAAACAACTTGTCTGGGACTTTCTCAAGCTCAAAAAGACTTTTAACAGTAGCTTGTCGGACCCGCGGCTCCAACTTTCGGACCTCATTGCGGCTGAGACCAAGGGAAGCGATCTTCGTTCTGATGTCCGAAGCGGGTCGAGACGTCGTGCCAGGCGAGCGTTCGGCATCATCGAGGGAGTCCTCGAACTGATCGAGTCGCACAACGGAAGGCTGATAGCTCACGTGCTGATAAAGGACGAGAATGCGCCAATCACCGATGCCCGTGTTTATCCGCGAACTCTGCGCTACATCGCGCAGAGTTTCAATGACTTTGTCGAGCAAAAAAACGAAAAGGGCATCATAATTCTCGACAGTCGAACGAAATCAAAAAACCTCCCCGTGATCGAGGGAATCACGACTCAGATGTATCGGAGCGGTGGGAGCAGCATTCCTAATCTTGTCGAGTCACCTCTATTCGGGCACTCAGACAGTCACGTGGCACTTCAAATTATTGACATCGTTGCTTCCGCGGTCATTTTTCCTGCGGCATGCTTTACGTACGCCTCCCACCACACGTGGAGTGTTCACTCTTCTAATCATTACGAAAATGTCAAAAACGCCTTCGCATCTCGAATGCTAAGTCTTGAGTTTCGCTACCAGAAGAACGGAACCGCATGGCGAGGCGGATTTAGTGTCGAATCTGCAACCTCGAGAGCCACCTACCGTAATTTATTCACCATCAGACTCGGTCCCTGAGAAACTACCCGCTGAGAAATCCCACGTTTCATCCCACATACCAAACCGACACCACCGGACCAATCCGACACCACCGGACAAGTTTTCTTTCTAATCCGGATCAAACCGACCCCACCGGACCAGTCCGACCGTTTGCAGCCACCTCATAATCCTCCGGTCGTGGGTTCGATCCCCACCGGCCCTACAACTTGATTCTCGGGTTGCAGTTAACGGGTGCGGGTTCAGATGGTCGACGCAACAAGTTTGTGATCTCTCGGGTCATCGGGGACGTTTGAACCCCCAAAAGGAAGTTAGTCGACCCGTTGCATTGATTGGTATGAGTGATTGCCGTCGAGCGTGACCACGCCCAACAGTTTGAAGTTGTCGGTCAACACGCGCACATCATCGTTGACCACATGCAGGATTACTCGCTGGCCACTGTGCCGACGTCCCACACCGATGTGCATCAATCTCGAGTGGTGCCGGATGGAGACTTTGCCAGCTTGATCGACGACGTCGCGACGCACGCGGTAGCGAGGAGGGTGTTGGAACCGTCCGGGTCGGGCTTTATCGCGCTCGCCATAGGCGACGGATGGTGTCCTTCGACCGCGGGCGCGATGCGGGCGAACCTCGTTGTAGTACTCGACGAACTCATCGAGGTTGCGTTGTAGTTCAGGAAGCGTGCGCGCGGGGTGTTTGTTGAGCCACTTCTTTAAAGTGCTGTGCCAACGTTCGATCTTGCCCTGGGTCTGGGGATGGTAGGGGCGCCCGTGTTTGTAATTCACACCAAGGTCGTCGAGCAGACACTCGAACGCGGTGCGACCGTGGCGGCTGATCGCGTTGTAGACGGCGCCATTGTCAGTGAGCACGCAGGCGGGCGTTCCCCAGCGTTCACAGGCCTGGACGAAGGTCGCGATCACGTCGGCGCCCTTCACGACGGACACGGCACGACTGGCGAGCAACACCCGTGAGTGATCATCGATGAAGTTCAAGATCTGCACGGTGCGGCCAGTCGTGAGCGTCCAGTCGGTGAAGTCCGACTGCCACATCTCGTTGGGTTGGTCGGCCTCGAAGCGGATGTAGCTCGACTTCGGTCGCTTCTTCGGCTGGGGGTTGACAAAGCCGCGACGCACGAGCACTCGGTGAATCGTCGAGATCGACGGCGACTGGCTCAACTCGCGCGCGAGATGCGACTGGATCGTCGCGGCGCCGGCATCGACGCCGTAGTCGAGGAGCTGTTTGCGAAGCTCCACAATGCGATCTTCGAGTTCGACGGGCGTTCTGTTCGGATCGTTGCGGTGCGCACGAGAGTGCGGCTCGAGTGCCTCCGCGCCACCCTCTTTGAAGCGTTTCACCAACTTCGCCACGAAGGTCTTGGAGACCCCGTAACTACGTGCAACCTCTCGGATGCTGCGCCCTTCTAAGAGGACAGCGTCCACCACCATCTGTCGAACCACCATCTCGACACCTCCCGAAGAAAGTGTCCCCGATGACCCGACACATCTGTCCCCGATGAGGTGGAATCAGACAGTCGACGCAACAAGTTCATTCAACGCCTCCAATGGTGACACCCAATTGAGAGTCTTGCGCGGACGCTCGTTGAGCTCTCGTTCGATGGCCGTCAGTTCGCGTTGAGTGAATCCAGCGAGGTCCGTTCTCAACGGCGAAGCGACGGTCGTCCCGAAGACCCACGACAGCGTCGTCGAGTCCATCAGGGCGTTGCGCGTCGCCTTCACGTCGGCACGCAACTCGAGAACCCGCGTGGCGCTGCAGATCAGAGACCTGATCGTGACGGCGCCCGCGCCGTTACGAGCGGAGATCGAAGGACTTACTACCGCTCAACGTGTGGCTCGCTGCGCGCGCTTTCGACCCGGTGATCCGACTGATCCACGAGAGGCAACGAAGTTAGCGCTGCGCGTGTTGGCTCGACGCTACGAGGCGCTCACCGAGGAGATGAAAGAACTCGGGAGCGTCCTCGACGACTTGACCTACAAAGTCAACCCGGCGCTTCGATCAGCGAGGGGTGTCGGTGTCGACGTGGCAGCGATCCTGTTGGTTGCGGCCGGCGACAACCCCGAACGACTGCGCAACGAATCGGCCTTCGCCGCGCTGTGTGGCGTGTCACCCGTTCAGGCCTCGTCGGGCCTGACCACGCGCCACCGTCTCAACCGCTCGGGGAATCGTCAGGCAAATAACGCACTCTGGCGCATTGCGATTGTCCGGGCGACCCACGACGAAGAAACGAGAGCCTACGTGGCTCGTCGACTCACCGAAGGCAAGACCAAACGCGAGATCATTCGCTGTCTCAAGCGCCACATCGCGCGAGAGATCTTCATCCATCTCACCAACCCGGCAGTCGTGCCCGTTGGAACGGAACTTCGCGCCGAGCGAAACGCGGCGAAGATCAGTTTGACGACTGCATCAACAGAGCTTGGAACCTACCCACTTCGGATCTCGCGCCTAGAGAGAGGCATCGATCATGATCGGCAGTTTGCCGAGCAATATCGGGCGTGGCTTGAACAACAAAAAGCCGCTTGACAAACATAGGAGCATCAGGAGACGTACCCGGTCCTCGTTCGGTGCGTTTTCGCTGCAACCTCATTTCACTCCAAGAGCAGAGGCCGCAGGGTGCCGCAATCCATCGGGCATTCTCATAACTACTTCACACAGTAAGGTAGGTAACTAACAGCTTGAATGGCCTATGTTGGATCTTCTGCAAGGGGTTATCAATGACTAAGAGCAAGTACACCGTTCTACTCTCGCCTATGACCTTCGCTACCGTGTTTTCGGTGCTCGTGGTGTCGCTGGGGGCCCTACTTCCGCTTGGCACCGCGTCTGGAGGCAACTTCCTCACCACCCTCACCGTGAGTGGCTCAGGTCGTACACAGACGATAATCAAGTCTTCGGTAAAATCTTCGACGTACGGACAACCCGTAACATTCAAGGCCACGGTTACGCCCCTGTCGGGCATCGGGGTACCCACCGGCACGGTGCAGTTCCTTGAGGGAACAAAGACGTTGGGCACTCGTAAGCTACGCGGAGGTACGGCCACCTTCATTTATCAGACATCCCCCCAGAATGTCCCTGGACTTGCGGTGGGCACTCACCAGATCGCTGCTCTTTACGGGGTCGGCCAAGGGGGTGCCTATCGGAGCAGCAAGTCGCGTGCGCTAACGCTGACGGTCAAAAAGGCGACCACCACGACAAAGTTACTTTCATCAGCAAATCCATCGGTGTTCGGACAGTCGGTCACGTTCACGGCGACGATCTGGACGGGCGGTGAAGCTGGCGCCCCCGCCCTCGCCGGCAGTGTCCAGTTCCAGTATGGCTCGGAGGAATACATATACGTCCCCTATCTCATTCGCGACCCCGACGGTGGCTTGGCCAACGTGACCTTCACGATCAGTTCGCTCGCGGTGGGCACGCACATTATTACCGCCGTGTATACGGGCAGCCGGAATTTTGCCGGCAGTGTCTCAAAGAAGCTCACGGAGATAGTCAATAGCGTGGCTGTCACCTCGACGACAACTACCACAACGACCACAACGCCGCCGACGACCACAACGACCACAACGCCGCCGACGA
>DAIQOO010000151.1:0-3469 GCA_036787845.1 Acidimicrobiales bacterium | reverse complement strand
GAAGAACAGCGCGAACCATACCAGCGAGCACGCGAGCGCGACGATGAGTCGATGCCATTGGTGCGTAGCGATGGCGTCGACTAGCAATGCCCCGGTGACCAGGGATAATTGTAGGTAGACGACCCGCTTAGGTAGGACGAGATGCTCGACGTCAATCCACGAAAGCGCGAACAGGCCGGCGAAGAAGATGAGAAAGGCGGGGATGGCCCAACTGAATCCGAATCGAACAGCGACACCCGCAAAGAGGAGTGCCGTGACGAGTTCGACGACCGGGTAGCGGACATCAATCGGTGCGTGACACTGGCGACATTTACCTCGTAGGGCCAACCACGAAAGCACCGGCACGTTGTCGCGTACCGCAATGGGTGTCGCGCAACGAGGGCAGGCGGACGGCGGCGACACGATTGATTCATTGCGCGGCACGCGATAGATCACGACGTTGAGAAAAGATCCGACGATCAGCCCGAGCAACGCGCATCCAATGATGAGTAACGCGAACATCGAACCTCATTTCCGTTGCGTCGATCCTCGGCACTTCGTCGAGATTACCGGTATCCGATGCCTGGAAGTAGCAGGCATCGAGTTGGCGTTGTCGTTACTTAATCGTGCTGGAAGTTACGCAGAAACTCTGCCACCTGAAAGGCCATTTCAAGACTTTGGGTCGCGTTGAGTCGTGGATCACAGACGGAGGTGTAGTTGAAGTCGAGGTCGGCCTCTTTGAAGTCCGAGCCGCCGCCCAGGCACTCCGTGACGTCGTCACCAGTTAGTTCCACGTGCAGTCCGCCCGGCCACGTGCCGAGCGCTTGGTGGACCGCAAAGTACTTTGACGTCTCGGACAAGACGTCGTCGAATCGACGGGTCTTTTGGCCACCCGAGGCGACGAAGGTGTTGCCGTGCATGGGGTCACAGGCCCACAGCTCGTTGCGACCTTCGTGGCGCAGGGCTTCGATCAGAGGGGGTAGTAAGTCGCTGACGAGTTCGTGCCCCATGCGCGAAATCAGCGTGAGTCGACCGGGCAGATTTTGTGGATTTAGCACGCTCGCGAGGCGCAGCAGTTCCTCGACGCCCATCGTAGGCCCGACTTTTAGTCCGAGCGGGTTCGCGACGCCTCGAAGGAAGTGCACGTGCGCGCCGTCGATCTGGCGCGTGCGGTCACCAATCCACAACAGGTGCGCCGAACAGTCGTACCAGTCGCCGGTTAATGAGTCGCGTCGCGTGAGGGCTTGCTCGTAGGGCAAGATGAGCGCCTCGTGGCTGGTGTAGAAGTCCACGCCCTGGAGCGCACTGTCGTCGTGGAGATCAATGCCACACGCCTTCATGAACTGCAGTGCGCGTTCGATTTCGTCCGCGATGACTTCGTAGCGTTTGCCCTCGAGTGAGTTCGCGACGAACTCTTGGTTCCAGGCGTGCACGCGCGATAACGCCGCAAAGCCGCCCTTGGTGAAAGCGCGAAGCAAGTTCAACGTCGAGACGCTTTGATGGTAGGCACCGAGCAGTCGTTCGGGATCGGGACGGCGAGCGTCAGCGTCAAAGGCGTCGTCGTTGACGATGTGACCGCGAAAGGCCTCGAGGCGCTGCCCGTCGCGCTCTTCGTAGTCGTCGCTACGCGGTTTCGCGAACTGTCCCGCAATACGGCCGACTTTGATGACCGGTACGCCCGAGGCGTAGGTGAGCGCCACGGCCATCTGCAAGATGACCTTTAATTTGTCGCGAATCGCGTCAGCAGAGCTTTCGTGAAACGACTCCGCGCAATCGCCGGCCTGCAGGAGAAATGCCTTGCCGGCGGCGGCTAGAGCGAGGTGCTCTTGGAGGCGTCGCGCCTCACCGGCGAAGACGAGCGGTGGTTTCGTTGCTAGTTCCGCTTCGACTCGTTGGAGGTGTGCTTCGTCGGGCCAGATCGGACTCTGGGCCGCGGGGTGGCTTCGCCACGAAGTCGGCGACCACTCGAAAGGGGGTGTTTCCATCTAGCAAGCGTAGGGGCTTCGTTGGCGCGTAAGCAATCCCGTTAGGCTCAAGCGGTGAAAGTTCGGCGACTCGGTCTCTTCGGTGGGACCTTTGATCCGCCACACTTCGGCCACGTCGCAGCCTTGGAGGCGGCGGCCCGCAGTGGTCGATTTGACCGTTTAGAAGTGACCGTGGCGGGTGATCCATACCTGAAACACGTTGACGTACGTCCGGCGGCACAGCGTCTCGCGATGGCGCACGCGGCCTTCGATGACCTCGCGCTGGTGCACGTGTCCGACCTCGAAATTCGCCGCGCCGGTCCTTCCTACACCATCGACACTGTGCGCGAACTACTCGATGAGGCCGACGAGGTCGACCTCATCATTGGTGCCGACTTGGCGACGCAACTTGACAGTTGGCATGAAGCGCTACTGCTTCGTGAATTGGTGGCCGTGGGAATAGTGCCTCGTCCAGGGTCAGTAAGTGTGGCGCCCGACGGTTGGCAATGGTACGAAATTCCCATGGAGCCCGTGGATCTCTCAAGTAGGTTCATTCGCACTATGTCGCCGGGATTAGAAAACCTAAAGGAATTCCTACCCGCGCGCGTCATTCCGCTCTTTGAGGGTGCTCGGGGCTAGAGTCGAAGCGATGGCAGTTCGAATCTTCGACCTGACCGAACCGCAGTCCTCGCGACTGAAGGTTTTGGAGCCGGCGCCAAGGCGTCAGGACCTGCGACGCATGAAGCAGCGATACGCCCTCGTCGGCGTGCTGGCCGTTGCTCTACCGTTTGTCGGCGCGTTGGTCGCACTTGGAGTGGCCCACTGAGTGAGATCGTGATCAGCGGCGAGTTCGCTCGCGGCCCTTTTTCCGACTACGTCAGCACGCTTATTAACGCGGTCGTTGTCGCCGCTGAGGAGAAACTCGGCCTCGATACCGTCGCGCTCGACGTTCGCGAACTTATTGACGCCTTCGACGCACTCGTCGTGACCTCGGGGCGAAACGATCGACAAGTACGCGCACTCGCCGAGGAGATTGAGCGGCTCGTTGAACTGGCCCTTGACGTCAAGCCGATACGAGTTGAAGGATTTTCTGTTGGGGAATGGGTGGCCCTGGACTATGGCGACGTCATCGTGCACGTGTTCGAAGAGGCGACTCGCGATTACTACGACCTCGAACACCTATGGAGCGCTGCGCCAGCACTTCGAGTCCTGCCCGCTCGTTAAGCGTTTAACAGGACCTGGAAATTCTTCGAAGTCACGAGGGTAGCACGCTGGCCGTTTGGCATCAAGAGGTGTTGAACGACGCCAGCCACGTTGATAACGATGCCGTTCGTAGCGCCGACTTCTTGGGCCGTGAGCACCAGCTGACCTACGGCGAGCAGCTGACTTGAACGAGAGAGTGTGTTTAGTGGGGTAGCGAAGTTGAGGTAGCCAACGCCGGCCCGGACGGCAGCCGAGACCATGACGAGAGTCGCGGGTAGTGCCGACGTGTAGCCGGCCGACTTTTCGATGGCGGTGGGACCGAT
>DAIQOO010000150.1:0-3478 GCA_036787845.1 Acidimicrobiales bacterium | reverse complement strand
TGGCCCCACGGCCTTCGACTGCTCGGGCCTCACCATGATGGCTTGGGCGCAGGCCCGCGTGGCGTTGCTGCACTACACCGGCGATCAGATCAACGAAGGCACTGCAGTGATTTCTTACGCGGACGTATCACCCGGTGATCTGGTCCTCGTACCAGGGAGTGACGGAACTATCGCGAACCCCGGTCACGTGGGGATCTACCTCGGCGACGGACTCGTGGAGTCGGCGGTCGACGTGCAGTATGGCGTCATCGTTCAGCCGTACTCGAATTTCGTCGTCGGCGGTCTCTCCGGGATTCGCCACGTCGGCTAAGTGGACCTACGCGCAAGCGAAATGCGTCGAAAAAGAAAGTCAAACCAAATAAAGGAGCAGTAGTGATTACACAACTCGTAGCAGCCAGGCTCGTGGCCAGCGGCGTGAACGTCACGCCGAACAGCACGGCGATTCCCGGCATCAGTACCTTGTCAAAGCTCGTAGGTTCGCTCATGGCCTTTGGCCTCGTGCTCTCCCTCGCCGGGTTTGTGGGGTGCGCCATCGTCATGGCGATTGGACACCACAGTGCCAATCCGCAGTGGTCGAGTAAAGGAAAGATGGGGCTGCTGGTGTGCCTCGTCGCCGCGTTGCTCATCGGCGGCTCGGACTTGTTGATCAACACGTTCTACAACCTCGGCTCGAGTCTCAGCTAATGCGAAGCGTCTGTGGATCTGCGCGCACGAAGCTACTGATTGCGGTCCTGGTGGCCGTGGTGGTTGTGGTGTCGCTAGTCGTCCTACTGAGTTCGTCGGCGTCACTGACCAAGAGAGCGACTGTACGGACCCCGTCCGCAAATACAGAAAGTACGGCGATCACGTATCACCCGCTGCGGATCACCCCGCCCCAGACGGCGGTCGAGCGGACCGTCAATCAAGCAATGCATCAGAGTTCGAACCTTGATGGTTTGCCCGCATTGGAGGCGGCGAAGTTTCCGCTACCCGCCGCCGGCGTCGCGTTTCCGCCGATCGACGAAGCGGACTCGTCGTCACCCGCCATGTACGCAATGGCCTTCACGCAGGAACTCTTGGACATAGATTTCGCTACGTCAACGAGGCGTGAACTACTCGCCTGGACGAGCTACAACAACGCGCCGAACACGATGATCGAAATCCCCGCGACGGCGCAGGCGAAGATGCTTCCCGATTCACTCACGACGGGTGCGACCCTACTGCCCACGCTGACCCAGTGGACCACGAACGCGGCGGCGCGAACGCTCTGGCGCGTCAGCGCTCTCGTGATCTCGGTTAATCCGGCGTGGACGCAGGCCCTGAGCGCCGGTTGGGAGTCGGTAGATCCCCGCATGGTGATCTACGACGTGTCCGGGACGCTCACGGCAACGACCCCTGGCCGCCAACCGGTCGTGGCGTCGATCTCCTTCGCGCTCACCCTCGGCGGAGCGTCGTGGCACCCCGGCTACGGCGCCGTGGCCGTGGACTACTGGACCGTTAATTAGTGTGTAACAACTTCAACCCCCTCTGCCTCGTTGTCAAATCGATTGGCAACTTGGGCACCACCGTCACGACCTCGGTGTTCAGTAGCGTCGCGTCGGCCTTTGGGAACACCGCCGACTCCGCCATCAATTGGCTGTGGCAACAACTGTCCACGTCGACGGCGATCTCGCTCAGTGGCGCCAATTTCGAGCTTGACCTGGGCATCGTCGTGTCCATTGCCGTCGTCGTGTGTCTCGGGTTGTTCATTATTCAGTTGGCGCTCTCGGCGCTCAAGCACGACGCGGGCGGCATCGGTCGCGCGCTGCGCGGTTTGGTAATCGCGACCGTGGGCTGCGCGATTACCTTGGCGAGCCTCGACGTGCTCCTCGGCGCCGTCGACAAGCTCTGCGTGGGCGTGGTGAAGATCGCGACCGGCGGCACGATTGCGACCATGGGCACCAAGATCATTGCCGGCACCATGTTCACGACGGTCCTGGCCACTCCCGCCACCGTATTGATTCTGTCGCTCTTCGCCATTTGCGCGGTGGCGGTCGTGTGGTTCGCGCTCGTAATTAGAAAAATGCTCATCATCATCACCGCGATCTTCGCGCCCCTGGCCTTCGCCGGGGGTGTCGCCGATCTCTCACGAGGTTGGGTGCGCAAGTGGCTCGAAGCCATGCTCGCGCTGGTTTTCTCCAAATTGATCCTGATCATCATCTTCGTCATCGGGCTAGGGGTTCTCGGCGGCATGGGTTCACCGGCCGGGTCCACACCATTTACGGCGATAACCCAGGAGATCACGGGCCTGCTCATCCTCCTCGTCGCCGGGTTCTCACCGTGGATGGCCCTGAGAATTGTGCACTTCACGGGTGACCACGTGGCCACGATGGCGGGCTCGGCGTCGCACGCCAGCTCGGGAGCATCGACAGTGGTGGGCGCCCCACAGAAGGCCGCGCAGATGAAGTATTCAGCGATGATGCTCGGGGGACACCGCTCGAGCTCAGTGGCGCCGCCACCCGGTTCCGGACTTGGTCCGATTGGTGGTGACGTCGCGACGTCCACGAGAGCGGGGGCGTCCGCTGCGGGTGCGGCCAGCGTTGTCGGCGGTGGCGTCGTTGCTGGCGCAGCGCACGCCGGCGACGGAGTACGAAGAGAAATCTCCAGCGCCGTAAAGAATGGAGTCTCACGCGGTGCGCCAGTCGACGAGGCATCAGGTGGTGGCGTGAGTGGATCGTCCGGCGTTCCGCGCGTTGCTGGTCCATTTCATGCCACGCGAGATGCGATATCGAGCTCACCTGGCCGTTCTCTAACACCCGCAGCCCCCAGTCCGGAGGCTCGCAGCGTCGACGCCGACGCGCCTAGTACTCCAACGTCATTTACGCAGTCGCAAGCGCCGTCACCGCCGGCGACGCCTGCGACGCCAGATTCATCATCTCTACCGCCGCCACCGTTCCCCGTCACGCCGCCCGAGCCCCGAAATGAGTAAGTCGTGAGCGCAATCACTGCTCCCCAGACGGTGCGATTCGCCCGACGTCCGACGCGCGGAATGATGCTCGGCTTTTCGGCCCTGCGCTGTGCCGCCATAGGCGTGGCGTTCGCGACGGTGCTGCTCGGCCTCCTGGTTGGTGGCGGGTTCGGTCTCCTCGTGACGGGTCCGCTCTGGACATTGTTCATAGCCAGTGCCTTCGTCACGCGCAAGGGCGAGCCGATCGTTGAATGGTTGCCCTTCTTGGTGCACTGGTCGACGCGCGTGTCGGTAAAGCAGACGGAGTACCGGGTGCGCGTCACGTCGCCACGTCCGGCGGGCACGATGGCCCTGCCGGGTGACGCGGCACCGCTGCGCTTCTTCAACGACCCCGACACCAGAGCGTGTCTGATTCACGACCCCCACCGTCAATCACTCTCGGCGGTTCTCGCGGTGTCGCACTCGGCCTACGTACTGCTCGCGCCGAGCGAACAAGTACAACGCGTGTCGGCCTGGGGTCGCGTGCTCGCGTCCCTGGCCCAGACGGGCACG
>DAIQOO010000149.1:0-3481 GCA_036787845.1 Acidimicrobiales bacterium | reverse complement strand
AGTACGCGAAGAACGTATAGGCGACCAGCATGATGCAGATCGACGTGAAGACGGCTCTCGGTACGTTCTTGCGCGGATTGTCCGTCTCTTCAGCTAGAGCGGCGGAGTTCTCCCAACCGATGAAGAGGTAGATCGCGAGTGGGAAGCCCGCGGCCAGGCCCTTAAAACCATTGGTAATGTTCTTCGGCTCAAAGGGCTGGAAGTTGATGTGAGAATGAAACTTCACCAACGACATGATGCTCACCAATATCATGATCGTTATCTCGAACGCGAAGAAGAATCCCGCCAATCTGGTGGAGATTGAGATGCCGCGCACCATCATGAACACGGCAAAGGCCAGGAAGATCAGGACCCAGACGCCCCAAGGCACGCTCTGCAGTCCAGCGACGTGATAGTTCTGCAGAATTGTCTGGAAGAAACCGCCAACGATCGCAATGACCGACGCCATGGCCGCGATGTAACCAGCACCCGTCAAAATCGCGGTCGTGACGGCAGCCCGTCCACCAAAGGTCTTGCCAATGAAGGAGATGAACCCACCTGTCGAGGGCAATACTTTTGTGAACTCAGAAAGCGTGTTGCCGAGGAACAGAATCGCGATACCTGCCGCGATGATGGTCAGCGGTGACGCGAGACCGGCCGTGTAGGCGAGGTACCCGAAACCAAAATAGAAACTCATCGCCGGACCGATGTTCGCCATCGTCGCTGCCGAGATGTCTAGGAGGCCGAGTACGCCTCGTCGTAGCCGTTCATGTTCTCCGTGGGCGATCTGCTCTTTCGCGCCCAGCGATTCTGACGTGAATCCTTCACTCATAGTTCCCCCCATAGTGAATCGCGGACATCATCGACGCCGCGCCGCCAGTGTTGTCTTTACAACACCTGTGAAGAAGGTAGTGGAGTTCGTGCTCGAATGTCGGAATAAGACGGGGAACTTTGAGCCAACGCACGGCGTTCACGTCGCTCCTCGTTGCGCGCCTTATCGCGGCGAATCGCTCTTTGTCAATGCTGCGCGCATTACTCTTCGGTAGCGAGAGTCGGCGCAGGTTGAGTTAGTCGACGTCGTTCATTCGTTGAGCGACGTTACGTTCCTGGAGCGATCCCTCGGCAAAATGGTCTCGAACGCTTCGCAAATCCTCCGCCGGTCGATTCTGGGACAGCTTCGCCTTTCCCTCGATGCCAACGACGGCAATCTCAATGCCGACGATTTCGTTGAGCTGACGATCTCGGTACTCTTCATCGAGGTCGTCAACGAGCCACTCGGGGTCGCGACCTTCTTCGAAGTGATGCGTAAGGGCACGAACTTGGTTTAACTTCCACTGCGCGTCGTCGTGCAACGTAAGACGACCACGAACTTCCGCCGCGACGTAGTTCCACGTGGGCACGACGCCCGGGTTCTCGAGCCGGCTTGGATAGTGCGACGAGGTCACGTAGGCACTTGCCGCCAGAAACAATGCCAGCACGTCCATGCCGTCGCTCACCGATTTCCACCAGGGATTGGCCTTGGCGAGGTGCGACCACATCGTTCTACGATCCGCGCTCACGATCACGGGTACGAACACACTCGCCAGTCCGTTTGGCGTTGAAATGACGAGCATTCCGGCGCCCGCGTCGTTGACAATTCGCCACGCCTCGTCGTCGTCGACGGCGAACTTAGGAGGTACGTACACGAGACCCATTATTTCACGACGTGAGGGAAACGTCTCGTAGTTTTAGGCGAGGTCCAGCACGGTGTCGAGACCCTCGTAGCCGGGCGCCGTGCGGGCCCAGGGATACGCCGCTTCCATGAGCGTCGCGACATCGATCAGTCGGTAGTCGTGATAGTGCGGCGCAGTGATCTGTAGTCCAAAGGGAAGCCCAGTTGGCAGATGACCGAACGGAATGCTGATGGCGGGATTGCCGGTCACGTTTTGCACGGCCGTCGAGTAGACCTCGGGCGCGAGTCCGTGGACTTCGGCGTTCTCGTTCATGCGACCGTCGGCGAGCCAACCTTCAGCCGCGACCGAGGGCGTCAGTAGCAAACCGTTCTCGCCGAGAAGTTCATCCATCGTGCGCACGTACAAGTAGCGTCGACGTCGAGCGGCGAGATAGTCGTCAATCCCAATGTCGAGGCCCGCCCCGAAGTACTCCTGAGTTGAGACGTGAAACTCACCCATGTGCTCGATCACCCACGCCCTACCCAGTGAGGCAACGTGCTCGGCCGTCGTCACCGTGAACCAGTCGAGGTCGGGATCACCGTCAACGAAGAATCCCTTGGCGTCGAGCCAATTCACGCCAACACCGAAACGATCCGCGGCGGCGTCCACGGCGTCGTGAAAGAGCGTGGCGACGGCACCGCCGAGCGGACCGAAGGGCGAGGTCCGCTCGGCGGCGAAGAGTTGCGCGGGTCGACCCTCGTGACGGGCCCATTGGTTGGTGAGTTCACCAGGTGGTGACGTTGGATCCCCCGCTACCGGTCCGCGCATCACGTCAAAGAGCAGGCGCAGATCGTCACACGACGTCGCAAGAGGACCGTCGGTTGAATAGTCAATCCAGTCAGGTGCCGGCCAGCGACCGATGACGCCGTTGGTGGGTTTCAAACCGACGAGACCACAAAGAGAAGCCGGAATTCGAATTGAGCCGCCCCCGTCGGTAGCGGTCGCGACGCCGACGAGACCGGCGGCGATCGCCGCTGCCGATCCGCCACTCGAACCACCCGGCGAGTACTCGAGATTCCAGGGATTACGAGTCACACCAGTCAAGAGATTCGCGGTGAAGCCTTCGATGGCGAACTCGGGCAACGTCGATTTGCCAACCACCACGGCACCTGCCGCAAGTAGTCGACCTGGCACGACGCCATTCGTCGTCGCTGGCGGTGCGTCGCGAAACGCGAGTGAACCTTTCCTCGTCGGATAGCCGCGCAAATCCTCAAGATCCTTAATAAGCGTGGGAATCCCGAGCAATGGGCCACTAGCCAACTCTCCGCCATCGATTCGCTTCGCTTCAGCAAGAGCATCGTCAAAACTGGTGTCGGCCAGGACGTTGAGCGCCCCGGCGCGCTCGAGTCGTGCGATCGACGCAGTGACCAACGCCGTCGCGCTACAACGACGCTCACGCACAGCGCGCGAAAGAAGAGTCAACGTCCCACTGGCCACGCTCATCGAAGACGCCCCGAACTACTAGTCATTGTGACGACGATCATTGGCGCACGGAGGTTGGGTAGCGGCACGTGAGGAGATTAACTTGATTTCGCCAAATCTGCGAAACTCATCAACCACAAATTGGCACGGCGCTTCCCATCGAGAAATAGTTCAAGCGAGTTCTTGTGCACGGCCGTGCTCCATTACGAGTGTCCGTCCGACGTCAACCGCTTCGAGGAGCCGACGATCGTGCGAGGTCAGCAGCAGCGTCCCGCCAAATCCCTGTAGTGCGCTCTCTAACTGCTCGATGGCCGGAAGATCGAGATGATTCGTTGGTTCGTCGAGGATGAGAAAGTTCACTCCTTGGC
>DAIQOO010000148.1:0-3493 GCA_036787845.1 Acidimicrobiales bacterium | reverse complement strand
ACCTCCACTGATCGAAAGTCCTTAGTTTGTATGGCCTTTGGTGTCGGCGAGATGACAATCGGATAGTCCTTCTGACCTGACCCTTTGCACTCCGTGCAAGGGGTAAAAGCGACTCAGCTCGTCGGTCATTTCGGTGCATTTATTGAGGTTCTAAGCGGTGCCAGTTCGCGATCGGCGGGTTCCCATACAAGCAACCGTGTAAGCAACCGGGATCAAAAACGGAAGTCAGGCTCTGCGGAGGTTGTGGCGTCGGGTCTCCGACACGAGGTCGTCTTAGCCCGCTAATCGCCAGTGATTGGTTGCAGAATCACGTCGGGACTCCGATACCAGTAAGTTCCGAAATCGGATGTACACCTTGAATCGCGCCGGTCCCGGCAGCCGTCTTAGCGAAAGTTGATGACCTCGCGCTCGACCCTCAGCGCCCGTGACGAGGCTGGCGGCGGTTGCTGCGACGCTCGAGCACCCATGTGCCGACGAGGAAGAAAGCCGCCAGCAGCCCCGCGAGCACGGCGTACTTCTCGTGCGGCGGCAAGAAGGAGTAGGTGATCGTCGACGTGCCGGCGGGCACCGCGACGCTCTGGTAGACGCCGTCGGAGGTGTTGATCGTGACGGGCCTACCGTTGACGTAGGCGTGCCAGCCCGCCATCGACAGCTCGGTGCGCGTCAGTACCGACCCGGCGCTCGGGCAGTTCACCGTTGCGGCGTCGACGTTAGTGCTCGCGACCGTGCACGACGCTGACTTCGTCGAGAAGAAGGGCCGGGGACTAGGCATCTCATAGATCCGGGCAAACTTGTCGATGAAGACCTGCTTCACGCCCAGCTTGGTGAGCCCGGGAAGTATCACGACCGAGTTGGGCATCAACAGGTACTTCACGGACGCGCCCTCGTAGGCCTTGAAGTGCTGGAGCACCTCGTTCTCCAGTGCGACGATGCCCACCATGGCGTGATGCGCCGTGAACTGGTTGAGCGGCGTGAGCCCGGGGTAGAGCTGAGTGGCCAGCAGGCGGGCGAACGATCCGGGGAACGGCAGGTCCCTTGCGCTCAGCTCGTTCAGTCCATACTGCGAGCCCCAGTTGGGGTAGAGCACTTCGAAGTCGAGGAAGCGCTCCTGTCCCTGATTCTGGAGCAGGAAGGTGATGGGCGCCTGATCGACGGTGATCTCCTTGGGCGCCTGGGCGGTGGGCACGACGAAGAGCAGGAGCGATTCGCCTACCAGCACCAGGGCGACCAAGAGCGGGGCGACCTTGGTCTTGGAGAAGCGACCGATGACGAGCAGGGCCCCGAGCGCGAGGAAGGGAATCGCGTCTAAGCCAATCAGGATGATGCGCTCCTCTTGGCTCGTGAGCGGCACGCCGCGATTGAGCGAGCGAACCTCGAGGGCGCTCCAGGCCACGACGACGAGCGCGAGCAGCGTCGTGACGTTGAACAGGCGCTTGGCGCGCTGGCTGGCGGCGAAGTCCATGATGCCGAGTACGGCGAGCAGAATCAGGGCGAGCTCGGCGCTGGGCATGATATGGCGCGCGAAGGCGGCGCTCTTGAGCAGCGGGATCACGTTCCACAGTTGGCGAACTTGCAAGAGGTTGAAGGCTCCGAGCATGCCTACCAGGGTCCAGATCGCGAGGAAGAGTCGCAGGGGGCGCAGCGCTTTGCCGAAGAGTCCGAGCAGCGCGAGGGCGCACACGCCGGCCGAGAAGTAGCCGCCGATCCCGACCCAGAAATTACCGACATGGGGGTTGAAGAAGATCGGACCGTAGACGTAAGGGTCGAAGAGCATCGGCGCCGAGTGCAGCGGGAGACTCTCCACGCTCTGGCCGATGGTGAAGTGGCGCCCGACGTTGGCCACCTTCATGAAGTCGTAGAAGGGAACGAGGATCGGCAACGAGGCGATCCCCCCGACCAGCGCGCCGAGCCCTAGACGCCGGGCCGCGGCGAGGCGGACCTCCTTGGGTAACGAGAAGAACCGGACGACGGCCCAGCCCGCGCAGAAGAGGCCGTCGATGTAGGCCACTTCGGGAAAGCCCGCGTAGAGCGAAAGCGCGACGGCGATGGCGGTGACGTACCAGCCCTTGTTGGTGCGGTTCCGGGCGGCGTCGTGGATCATCTCGATGCCCAGCAGCAGCATCGGCAAGAAGGCGACCGGATTAAGGACCGCGTTGCCCAGCCACGAGAAGGTGCCGTTCAGGGCGAAGAGCACTCCCGCGGCGGTGGCGAAGATAACGGGAATCGAGAGGCGCTTAGCGAGAAAGTACGTCGAGACGCCCGCGATGACCTCGAGCGAGACGTGGAACCACACGAGACCGCTGGGCAGGGCGAAGAGCACGGTCAGGGGGAAGAGCGCCGCCGACTGCATCTCGCCCGCCAGGGGCTGGCCGAGGCCTTCAAAGTAGTTCCACCACGGCAGGTGGCCGTGCACGAGGTCCACGGCCGCGCGGTGGCCCAGTGACTGGGTGATGTACCCGACATTGGGGTCGATAAACCATCGCCCGCATGAGACGTGGCACCGGAACTGCGAGAGAGCCGATGTCTTGGTGATGGGGTCGTCGTAGCCCAGCCCGGACAGGAAGATGATGTTGCCGAGAAAGACGGCCAGGATGATCAGCACTACCGGGATTGTCGATGGCGGCAGGCGCCGGCAGAAGGCGACGAATCGGCCCCGCGTCGCGTTCACTCACTCAGGTTACAAGAATGGCTGCGTGCGTTGAAGTCCGGGTCGGGGCATCACTGCCAGCGCCCGATCGGAGATCAATATGATTCCGGCCACACATAAAACCACTGCTCCCGCCATCCTCGCCAATCGACCAAGTGATGACTATGGCAATCGGTTGATTTCGATTCTGTCCACAATCAAAAGTCCTTAACATTCAATTGCCGGGTTACTGATTAAGCGCACTCAACTATAGATCGATTGTGCCAACTGAGTTGTCCGTGGCCATGAGAAAGTAGGGGCTGCTGAAAGATTGCTTGTCACGCCAAGATCGGTAGTTCCCTTCAAGGAATTGTGGCATTCGCTTCTTTTCTCTCATTACCCCACAGTAGGTCTCGGCGTTGTCGCGCCACGGTGCCAATGGAAGAGAGTGACTCGATCAGACTCCCAAGAGAGTCCGTGCCCACGACCGAACTCAGAATAATGCTCGGCCTGGCTTCGGCTTAGTTCCTTGCACTATTTCACCGAACTATTCTTTAGTCCCCGTAAACGCGCATGGCGTACCGGCCTGGCGATACCCGAAGAAGTCGAGGCGGCAACCGAGTTGTACCTTCGCTCAATTCGCTCAAAGCTAACTTGAGCCCGGATCTGCTCACCGATCCCCCGGCTCGGCTGATTGCCGCAGCAATCTCGACTTTCGCTACATGGTGAACTCCTTCGCCCAACTGGGCCGATACTAGGGTCATGATGAATTCCTTGACAGTGCCGGGCAGTCCAGTGGACCGGAGGCCCATGAATACAGGTGGAAGTCGGATAGTCAGGGTGTTCGGATGAGGTAACCCTCGCTCC
>DAIQOO010000048.1:11128-12890 GCA_036787845.1 Acidimicrobiales bacterium | reverse complement strand
TGGACTCGTTTAAGCGCGGGCCTCGGGCCCGCGCTTTTTGACTGTCCGGACGTCCTTGGCGACAGCGAAAGGAGACGGTCATGGAATGGGACACCACGCTGCGACCTCTCCTCTCTCCGCTGGGCCTCGAGCTCTACGACGTCGAATTTTCCGCCGGCACCCTCAGCGTCGTCGTGACCAAAGCCGGTGGGGTGGACCTCGAAGCGCTGACCAAGGCTAATCGGACCATTTCGGAGTGGCTGGACGCGAACGACCCGATCGCGAGTCGTTACACCTTGGACGTGTCGAGTCCAGGGCTCGAGCGACGTCTGCGCACACCCCTTCATTTCGCTAGCGCGGTAGGTGAAGTGGTGACGTTGCGCGAGCTTCGTGGCGCCGAGCCCACGCGTCGCCTAGAGGGCACGCTCGTCGCGGCGAACGACACGAGTGTCACACTGCACGATAGCGAACTCGGCGACGTCTCGATTGCGCTTGACGCGATCGAACGTGCGCGCACCGTTTTCGCGTGGGGGGCCGTTAAGCCTTCGACGACGAAGCGTGCGAGAGCCTCCTCGACGAGCAAGAAAGGCTAGACATGGCGAACTTTGAATTTCTTGAAGCCCTCGGTCAGATCGCGCGTGACCAGAACATTGACGAAGGCGAGTTGTTGATCGCCTTGGCGAACGCACTACTCGCGGCGTACAAGCGCCGTCCCGACTCAGCCGAAGACGCAGAAGTTGAGATCAATCCAGAAACTGGCGAGATTAAGGTTTGGGGTCTTGAACTTGACCTCGAGGGCAACGTCACACGCGAGTGGGACGCTACGCCTGAGGACTTTGGACGCATCGCCGCTCAAACTGCGAAGCAAGTGCTGATGCAGTTGATTCGTGACATTCAGCGTCGCCAGATGTACGAAGAGTTCGCCAATCGCGAAGGCGACATCGTTTCGGGCACGGTCCAACAGAACGACAATCGCTACACCTTGCTCGACCTCGGTCGTGTGGAAGCACTGCTTCCCCAAGCCGAGCAGATCGCGTTTGAGCGCTACGAGCACGGCGCGCGCATCAAGGTCTACATCGTTGAAGTACGAAAGACCAACAAGGGTCCACAGATCGTCGTCTCTCGTACGCACCCCGCGCTCGTCGCGAAGCTCTTCGAGATTGAAGTGCCCGAGATCGCCAACGGCATCGTCGAGATCAAGGCGCTCGCCCGAGAGCCCGGTCACCGTTCTAAGATCGCCGTCGCGTCGAATGACCAGATGATCGATCCCGTTGGTGCGTGCGTGGGAGCTCGTGGTTCACGCGTGCGAAACATCACGAATGAACTTCGCTCCGAGCGCATCGACGTCGTGCCCTACAGCGACGACCCCATTCAGTTCATCCAATCCGCCTTGCAACCCGCGCGCGTGCGCGAAGTGCGCTTGGACGAGGAAGAGGGTATCGCCACGGTTATCGTGCACGATCAACAGCTCTCACTCGCCATTGGCAAAGAGGGACAGAACGCTCGTCTGGCCGCACGTTTGACGGGCTGGCGAATCGATATTCGTTCCGAGAATGAAGGTAACGACGAAGTCGTCGAAGAAGTCTGGACAGAGGGCGACGCCGTGGTCACTGAAACTGTCGCTGAGGTCACCGACGAAGAAGGAGGGGTCGCGGCTGTCATCGTGGATGAGGCCGTCATGACCGCAGACGGTGACGTCGAGGAAGTCGTTGTCGCGCAAGTGGTTGCGGAGGACGAGGCATAACCCCGGTACGAACGTGTGTCGTGTGTCGGAGTCGACGCG
>DAIQOO010000048.1:0-11028 GCA_036787845.1 Acidimicrobiales bacterium | reverse complement strand
GGAGGACGAGGCATAACCCCGGTACGAACGTGTGTCGTGTGTCGGAGTCGACGCGGCGACACCGAGATGGTTCGGGCGGGTCGTCGTCGAGACGGCTCGTGGTATCTCGGGCGGGGCGTTGGCCGCGGCGTGTGGTGGTGTGACGACCGCGACTGCGAAGCAGCGCTGGGAGTTACGCACGTAGCTCGGGCACTAAGAACCACGGTGCTCGAAAGCGATTTAGCGGCAGTACGAGGTCTTGCGGCGAGGAAAAGGCCGCAGTTGTGAAAGAATAGGAAACTGTGTCCGCCGAATGTGCGGGCACACGAAGTAAGGGATCGTTTTGGCGCCAAAGAAAATACGAGTGCACGAACTCTCTAAAGAGCTCGGTCTTACGAGTAAAGAGTTACTCGCACTCGCCCAAAAACTAGGAATCGGCGCGTCGAGCCCCTCGGCGTCGATTGAAGACGCACAGGCCGACCGCATTCGTCGTCGAGCCGACGCGGACGGACTACGTCGCGAAGTACCATCGGAAGCTCCTGCGGCGCTAAAAGCGGAGAAGGCCATCAAGGTCGTCAAAGCAACAAGGGCCACCAAAGCGGTAAAGGCCACCGACGTCGCCCCAGCACCGAGCCCCACGCCACCCCCTGCGCCCCCGGCGCCGACTCGTGTGTCACGCGTTACCAAAGTGGTGGACGCCGTGGCCCCCGCGTCCTCTGACGTCGCTGCGACATCAGTGTCCGAGGTTGCCGCTAGTACGCCAAAGGTTGTTCGCTCCAGCGTCGCTGCGCCAAAGCCCATACCAACTCGAAGTGTTTCGCCCAACGGGCCAACGACCATTCGTCCCACGCAACGCGGCGGCGGCGCTGACGGAGAAGGTGGCACTCGTCCACCGCTCAGTGCCACCGGTCGCCCCATCCCACCACCACCGGGGCGCCCCTTAAGTTCAACGGGACGTCCCATCCCGCCACCACCTGGCGCTCGTCGCCCGATGTCGAGCGCGCCGAGTCGAGGTGGACCATCGAGCGGGTCTCGTCCAATGAGTGCTCGACCGAGTACTGGTGCGCCGCGTACCGGTGGACCATCACGTCCCGGAAGTGGCTTCTCCACAACTCGACCTGGCGCGCCCACGGGTGGCGCGCCAGCCGGAGCGAGTCGCAGCGGCGGTCCCGCACGAGGCGGCGGCGGTCCGCGCGGATCGCAGCGCAAAGTCACGCGTCGACGTCGGCGCAACGTCGAAGAGCTCGAACCAACGCAGATGACGACGTGGCAGCCGAGTTCCGCGCCAGTGCCCGACGGCGAGATCATCATCGAGCGCGGCTCCACGGCGAAAGACGTAGGGCCCAAATTGAATCGCAGTGCCTCGGACATCATTCGTTTCTTGTTCTTGCAAGGCGAAATCGTCACGTCATTGCAAGGTCTCTCTGATGATATGATCGAGCTGTACGCCGCCGAAGTTGGCGCTGAGGTGCATCTCGTCGATCCCGGTGAGCAGAAGGAAGCCGAACTACTCGCTCGATTCTTCGACGAGGACGACGACGACGATCTCATTCCCGCGGCCCCGCGCTCACCGGTGGTGACCGTCATGGGTCACGTCGACCATGGCAAGACGCTGTTGCTCGACAAGATTCGCAAAACGAACGTCGTGTCGGGCGAGGCCGGTGGGATCACGCAGCACATCGGGGCCTACAAAGTCCCCTGGCACGGCAAATCCATCACGCTGCTTGACACGCCAGGCCACGAAGCCTTTACCGCCATGCGCGCCAGAGGTGCCAAGGTCACCGACGTCATCATTCTGGTGGTCGCCGCCGACGACGGGGTCATGCCCCAGACGGTGGAAGCAATTGACCACGCCAAAGCGGCGAGCGTGCCCATCATCGTGGCCATTAACAAGATGGACAAGGCTGACGCTAATCCCGACCGTGTGCTCCAGCAACTCTCAGAACACGGACTCGTGCCCGAGAAGTGGGGTGGGGACACGATCGTCGTGGAGATCTCCGCCCTGCAAGGAAAAGGTATTGACGAACTCCTTGAACAGGTACTCCTAGTCGCTGAAATCGCCGAGCTCGCCGATCGTCCAACCGGGCGCGCGGTCGGCACGGTGCTCGAGGCGAATCTAGAGATCGGTCGTGGTCCCGTAGCGACGGTCATGGTGCAAAAGGGACTTCTCCAGGTCGGCGATCCCGTCGTCGCCGGTCCGGCCTACGGCAAGGTAAAGGCGCTCATCAACGACCAAGGCAAACAGGTCAAGTCCGCCGGACCTTCGACGCCCGTGCAGATTCTCGGTTTCAGTGAGCCACCTTTCGCCGGTGATGAGATGCGCGTCGCACGCGATCTCGGCCACGCTCGCTCGCTCGCGGAAGCTCGCGCCCAACGCTCACGACTCGTTGGTCAACAGCCCGTCGCGTCGTCGAGCGGCGCTCGACTCGAGGATCTCTTCGAACAGATTCAACGTGGCGAGACCGCGACGCTCAACATCGTGTTGAAGGCCGACGTACAGGGTTCTCTCGAAGCATGTACTGAGTCACTGCGCAAACTCGAGCGCGACGACGTCAAGCTCGTCATCGTGCACCGCGGCGTTGGCGGTATCACCGAGAACGACGTGCAGTTAGCCAAAGCCTCGAACGCGACGATTATTGGCTTCAATGTTCGACCCGACAAGCGCAGTCGAGAGCTCGCCGAGAGTGAAGGCGTGCAGATTCGCACCTACGAGATCATCTACAAGTTGATTGAAGAGATTGAAGCCGCGATGCTCGGTCTCTTGACGCCAATCTTCGAAGAGATTGTCACGGGCGAAGCCGAAGTTCGAGAGGTATTCCGCGTGCCGCGCATTGGCGCCGTCGCTGGCTGCTTCGTGCGTGACGGTGTCATCACCCGAGGATCGAAGGTTCGATTCTTGCGTGAGGGGACCATCATCTGGAAGGGCTCGATCACGTCGCTGCGTCGATTCAAAGAAGACGCGCGTGAAGTTGCGGCCGGTTTCGAGTGCGGCGTAGGACTGTCGGACTACCAAGACCTCGAGTCCGGTGACGTCATTGAAACGTACGAAGAGCGCGAGATTCCGCGCACGGCCTAAGTCATGGCCCACTCCTCAGGTTCTCACCATCCCTACCCGCGTTCGGCGCGGGTCAATCAGATACTGCGCGAAGTGATCGGGGAGGAACTCGTGCGCATCTCGGACGTTGATGAGCGCTTGGGTCTGCTCACGGTCACCGGCGTCGAGACGACTTCCGACATGCGCCAAGCCATGGTCTATTTCGACTCACTCTCCGACGGCGCCAAGGCGGCCCTCGCCGAGCACCGCGCCCAGATCCAGGCGGCGGTGAACGCGCAGACGCGTCTGAAACGCACGCCCATTCTCTCCTTTATGGCCGACCCGGCCGTGGCGAGCGGATCGGCCGTCGAAGAGTTGCTGCGACGCCAGCGCCATGACGACGAGTAACGGTCTCCTCTTAGTCGATAAGCCCAAGGGTCTTACGAGTCACGACGTCGTCGCGCGCGTGCGAAAGGTGATGAACGAACAGCGCGTGGGGCACGCGGGCACGCTTGATCCGATGGCGACGGGGCTGTTGGTGCTCGCGATCGGACCTTCGACGCGACTGCTGCGCTTTGCACAAAGTGAGACGAAACACTACGAAGGCGTGGTCACTTTCGGGGTTCGCACTGATTCACTCGACGCGGACGGCGTCGTTGAAGAGCGCCGCGACGTGCCCGACTTGGACGTGACGTCCGTGAATGAGGTCGCCACGTCGATGACGGGCACGCAGTCCCAGGTACCGCCAATGGTGTCGGCGCTCAAGGTCAAGGGCAAGCGGCTCCACGCCCTCGCCCGCGAAGGCGTCATCGTGGAACGAGAGCCGCGCACGATCACGGTGAGTTCATTCTCCCTCGCGCCCACGTCGATACTCAATGAGTGGTCCTTTGACGTGACGTGCTCGGTGGGCACCTACGTTCGGGTGCTACTCAGTGATCTCGCCGAACGGCTCACCACTCTGGGACACCTGAGCGCGTTGCGACGCGTCGCCAGTGGGAACCACGACGTCCACGACGCGCTCACCCTCGATGAGATTGAGTTGCGCGTACAACGCGGCGACCACGTTCTTAAGCCGCCAACAGCTTTCGTTGGTCAGTTGGAACGCGCGCTCGTCAGCGCCGAGGAAGAAAGACGCTTGCGAATGGGTCAACGCGTGTCATTGATCGCGCCGATCGCTGATGAAATTGCCGCGTTGAACGACGCGGGTTCGTTGGTCGCGGTGTTAGAACGTCGAGGCGACGTGTGGCAACCAGTCGTCGTCATGCCCGACGAAAACGCAAATGCGCACGAGTAGGTTGCAGGCATGCTCATTCTTCGAGACGGCGACGTGACCAGGTTAAGCGAGCCCAGTGTCGTAGCGATTGGTGTGTTTGACGGTCTGCACCGCGGTCACCAAGCCGTGATCGCGCAACTCCTCGAGCTCTCGACACGTCTTCATGCGAAAGCCGCCGTGGTGACCTTTGACCCTTCGCCAGCGATGGTGCTCAATCCCACCAGGGCGCCCCGACTTATCGCCACGATCGATCAGCGTCTCGCGGGACTCGCGGCGTTAGGGGTCGAGGTCGTGCGCGTACTGACCTTTGACAGGTTGCTCGCGCAACTCTCCGCGCGCGACTTCGTTGATCGAGTGCTGGTGGGTGAACTGAACGTGCGCGATGTCGTGGTGGGTGAGGACTTTCACTTCGGCCACAATCGTGAAGGAACGGTGGCGCTGCTCAAAGAGATCGGTGCCGAGAAGGGGTTTGACGTCGTGCAGGCACCGCTCTACGGTGACGGCACGAGGTGGAGTTCCACGTCCGTGCGCCGCGCGCTCGACGTCGGTGACCTTGAGAGAGCGACAAGTGTCTTGGGTCACCCCTTCACACTTCGAGGTGTCGTAGGACACGGCGACGATCGCGGCGAATCATTGGGTTACCCGACGGCGAATTTGACGGTGTTGCCAGAACAACAACTCCCAATGGAGGGAGTGTACGCGGGGGCGACGAACCTCAACGGCACGTGGTGGCCGTCGGCAATCTCAGTGGGTACGCGCCCGCAGTTCTACGACGAAGGTGAGCTATTGGTCGAAGTCTTCGTGCTCGGGTTCGACGGCGACCTCTACGGATTGACCATCGACGTGGTCTTTTTGTCGCGACTTCGCGCGCAGTCGCGCTTTGGTTCCGTCGAGGAATTGACTCAACAGATCGGTCGTGACGTCGCGCAAACCCGTGAAATCTTCGAGAATGTCTCGAACGACGACCCGGAACTGCTAAGATTAAACCTCGGTCAGCGACGCTGATCAATGTGGGTCGTCTCGTTGGCGGCTCGCAACGGGACCCCCGACTCAATAAGGCAAATACGTTATGACTGAGAAGCAGGAGATAATTAAGGACTATCAGGCGCACGTCTCGGACACCGGTTCACCGGAAGTCCAAGTGGCGCTCTTGACGGCCCGAATCTCGCATCTCACCGAGCACCTCAAGGTTCACAAAGGCGATCATCACACTCGTCGTGGACTCATGAAGCTCATCGGTCAACGACGTCGTTTGCTGGACTACGTGCAAAAAGGCAACGTGGAGCGCTATCGCGCGTTGATTGGCCGTCTCGGCATTCGTCGCTAGCCGAGCACACGTCGACGCCGTCGACGTGTTCAACATATCCGAGGTCTCGAAGGCCAGTGGAGGACAGTCGCCGTTGGCGAAGGTTGCCCACTGGGATTCGGGCGGAGTGTTGATTTGACACAAGGAGCTAATCCATGACTGACGCAATTCGCGTAAGCAGTCCAATCACGGGTACCGACAAAACGATGAGTTTTGAAGCCGGTCACCTCGCCCAACTAGCCGACGGCGCCGTTTTGGCGCGCATCGGCGATACCATGTTGCTCGCCACGGTCACCGCGGCGCGAAGCGCACGAGAGGGATTGGACTTTTTCCCCCTCACCATTGACATCGAAGAGCGCGCCTACGCGGCCGGAAAGATTCCCGGGGCGTTCTTTCGCCGCGAGGGGAAGCTTTCGGACCAGGCGATCCTTATCTGTCGCCTAATCGACCGCCCACTGCGTCCATCCTTTCCGAAGGGCTTTCGCAATGAGGTCCAAGTAGTCGGCACGATCTTCAGCGCCGACCAGGAGAACCCGCACGACATCTTGGCCATTAACGCCGCGTCGGCAGCGATCATGATCTCGGGAATTCCCTTCGACGGCCCTATCGGTGCCGTTCGTATGGCCTTCACCACCGACGGTGAGTGGGTTCCTCACCCCACCTACGCCGAGGGTGACGCCGCGACATTTGAACTGGTCGTCGCCGGTCGCGCTCTGAGTGACTCCGTTGACGCCGACGTCGCGATCATGATGGTCGAAGCTGGCGGAACCGAAGGATCCTTCGTGAAGTACGCCGACGGCGCACCCAAGGTCAGCGAAGACGTACTCGCCAAAGGCCTAGAAGCGTCGAAACTTTGGATTCGCGAAGCCATCAACTTGCAGCGCGAACTAGTGAAGGACTTCATTGCGGCCCGTGGTCCGTTGCCGATCTTTCCCTACGAGACCTTCGCCGACTACCAAGACGACGTGTACGCACGCGTCGAAAGCGTCGGGGGAACGGCGCTCGCCGAAGCGAACAAGATCACTACGAAGGCAGCGCGCAACGACGCGTTGAGCGCCGCGACCAAGACCATCACCGACGAACTGACCGGTGAGTTTGAAGGTCGTGGCAGCGAGATCAAGGCCGCCGTTCGTTCCTTAACGAAGAAGCTCGTTCGTCGTCGCATCGTCGAAGACGGTGTGCGTATTGACGGACGTGGCGTGGCGGACCTTCGTCCCCTTTCGGCCGAGATCGACCTCTTTCCCATGACCCATGGCTCGGCGCTCTTCCAGCGCGGCGAGACCCAAGTGGTGAACGTGACGACCCTGGGCATGCCTCGCATGCGCCAACAGCTCGACACGATCTCGCCCGATGAGTTCCGTCGCTACATGCACCACTACAACTTCCCGCCCTACTCAACGGGTGAGACCGGTCGAGTCGGCGCGCCCAAGCGCCGCGAGGTCGGACACGGCATGTTGGCCGAGCGCGCGCTCGTGCCGGTACTGCCGAGCGAAGAGGAGTTTGCCTACACGTTGCGCGTCGTCTCTGACGTCATGCAGTCCAACGGCTCGACCTCGATGGGATCGGTCTGTGGATCGACACTGTCGCTCATGGCGGCTGGCGTGCCCATCAAGGCACCCGTCGCTGGCATCGCGATGGGTCTCGTCTACGACGAGGGAACCTACGTGACCTTGACCGACATCCTCGGTGCCGAGGACGCGTTTGGCGACATGGACTTCAAGGTTGCCGGTACGGCTGACGCCGTCACGGCGCTGCAGTTGGACACGAAGATCGACGGTCTTCCCGCCGACGTGCTGGAGAAGGCACTGCACCAAGCCAAGGTCGCGCGTCTTGCGATCTTGAAGGTATTGACCGACACGATTCCCGAGCCGCGCGACCACGTCGCTGACGTCGCGCCAAAGATCGTGACGCTCGAGATTCCCATCGACAAGATCGGTGAGGTCATTGGGCCCAAAGGCAAGGTCATCAACACGCTCCAGCAAGAGACCGGTGCCGATATCGCCGTTGACGACAACGGTGTTGTAGGAACGGTCACGATCGGAGCCAAGGACGGACGAGCGGTGGAAGAAGCACGTCGTCGGATCTCGCTGATCCTCGACCCGCCCTCAGCGGACGTCGGCGCGATCTATCAAGGCCGCGTCGTGTCGATCGCGAAGTTTGGCGCGTTCGTCAACATCCTTCCCGGACGTGACGGACTGTTGCACATCTCGAAATTGGCACCCCTCAACGGTGGCAAGCGAATCGGTCAAGTGGAAGACGTGCTCGAGCTTGGCCAAGCCATTGAAGTGAAGGTCGATGACATCGATCCTCAAGGCAAGGTGTCGTTGTCGCTCGTTGGTGACTTCCCGGACGTTGTCGACGAAGCGCCGCGCAGCCGCGAGCGTCGTCCAGAGCGTGACAGCCGTCCAGAGCGTGACAGCCGCCCTGAGCGCGAGAACCGTCCCGAGCGTGATCGCCGACCCGAGCGTGAGAACGCGAGTAGCCCGTCCTCGTCCTTCGAAGCGTCCTTCGAGGCTGAGCTCGCTGGCGAGATTGGCGACTTGGGCCCAGGTGGTCCCGCGTTTAGCGATGGTGACGGCGGTGGACGCCGTTCCCCTCGACCACGTCGACGTTAAAGAACGAAGGGTCGTGGCGCGCGGTCGTTGACCGCGCGCCACGACCCTCTTCTTTTTTCGTAGCGTAGAGCCAATGAGTGTCGAGTTAGAGCCGTCAACGACGCGGTGGTGGCGACCTGTCGAGCGCTCGGATCGATGGGCGCTGGCGTGGATGCTCGTCATTCCGATCGTGTTCTTCGTGTTGCCGACATTCGCCGGTCGGGCCGCCATCGACGCGGACAACCTCCTACAAAACTTCCCGCTGCGCGTACTCGCCGGACAGCAACTCGCCTCGGGCCACTTGCCCTTATTGAATCCACTCAGCGACGCGGGGACCCCGCTGTTAGGGGGGATGAACGCGGGTGCGCTCTACCCCTTGACCTTGCTCTTCGCCTTCGTGCCGGCGATCGCCGCGTGGTTGATCAACCTGATTGCTGTCTATCTCACGGCGGCACTTGGTCTCTTCGCTTTATTGCGCTGGCATGGTCTTCGGACCTGGCCCTCGTTCGCGGCTGCGCTGACCTACACCTACTCCGGCGCGATGATCGGCCAAATGGTTCACATTGGCGTCGTCCAGGGCTTCTCGTTCATTCCCTGGTTGACACTCGCCATGCTCGCGCTCTCACGACGTCTGTCCCAGGCGCACGCCGAGGCGACGTGGGGCGAACTGGCGCGGATCTCGTTGCCGTGGATCTGTGGCGTCGCGTTGTTGTGGGGTTTGACTTTTCTCACCGGCGAGCCGCGCGCCATCGCGGAGTTAGAACTCTTGATGATCATCGTCGTGCCAGCGGTGTTGTTGTTGCGTACGTCGTACTGGCTGGCCTCGTGGCGCGCGCGAGTCGCGTACCTCGTGACACTGCTCGTGGGCTTCGTGTGGGGCGTCGGACTTGGTCTCGTGCAGTTGTTGCCCGGTTGGTCGTTCATCTCCTACTCCCAACGATCTCAAGTGAGCTACGCGTTCTTTGGCGCTGGCTCGCTCGCGGTGCGCTGGAGCGCACTACTCTTCTCGCCCGATATTTTTGGCGGTAACGGCGCCTTTGGGGAGCCGAGTTATTTCGTCAACTACAACCTGACCGAAGTAACGGGGTACGTCGGTGTCGTGGCTCTCGTGGGCGCCTTTGCGTTCTTCACTCGAGTGACCAAACGAGGTTGGAAGAGTGGCGAGCGTGATTTCACGCTCTACGTCGTCGTCATCGTCGTGGGCCTGCTCGCGACGTGGGGGAGTTTCACCCCACTCGGTCACGTCTTTCGAGCGATTCCCCTCTTTGGCTCGACTCGCTTGCAGAGCAGAAACGTCATCCTGGTTGACTTTGGGTTGTCGCTTTTGCTTGGTTGGTGGCTTCAGCGTGTGCACGACAGTGAAAAGGAGCGCGCGGGAATTGGTGTGAGGTCGCGGTGGATCACGGTGGCACCCGCCGTGATCGTGACCGTGTCGTCGTTGGCGTTCATTCTCTGGGGACCGAAGGTGATCTCCTACCTGGGCGTACCGCCGGGCACCGCGCATTTCGCGAGACGACTTCAGCTTTCCAACGGGTTACACCTCGCCATCGGTCTGCTCGCGATCGCGGCGGTGCTGTGGCGTCGTTTCGCGCCTCGTCGCTTTCGTGTCCTCGTCGCCATCGTGTTGCTCGACCTCATGGTCTTCATCGTGTTCACCGCGTCGGGCGTCATTGGCGGCACGGGTCCGCGCGAACCCGCACGCGCGAGCGCCGTGGCCCTGTTTGGCACTAGTGGTCGCTTTGCGCTCGTTGACCCAACGGGGCTGCACACTGAAGCCTTTCGCGCCCTCGGCCAGACCGACATGAACGTTTTCACGGGACTAGCGAGCGTGCAGGGATACGGCGCTCTGATCTCGAAGATTTACCACGACGCCACCGGCACGCAACCTCAAGCCATGCTCGACCCCTGTCAGTTGGGCAAGGGAACGTTCAGCCAACTTCGGCTCTCGGCGATAGCCATTGCAGCGACGCAACTCTCGGCGACCCCGACACTGAACGCAGCGCCACCGTCGAGTTGCGTGGCGAACACGTTACAGCCGTCGCTGCGCCGCTACTACGGGCAGGTGCTTGACGTTCGCACCGTTGTCCTGCGCGGTGTGGGCGCTCGACCGATTTCAACGGGTCCGCTGTACCTGCAACTACTGAGCAGTGATGGAAAGCCAATTGGGCCAAACGTCTACGTTGCGGCTGGCGGCGCGCTGAAAGGCGTCGTTGCGTTTAATCAACCCTACGCAAGCGCGGGATTCATTCTTAGTTCTTCGTCGGGCGTGCAGGTCAGCGAGACGCTCGTCACCACAATGGGCGGCACAAGCTATGCGCTGGACACGGATTTCCAGTTAGCGATCGCTTCGGCCTCGTGGCGTCTTGCGTCAACGGAGAACGACTTTTCGGTGTTTAAGGCGACGACGGTTCTGCCAGCGGCGTGGTTGACGTCGCCGACGTCCAATGATCGCGTCACGAAGATCCAAACGTCGTCGTGGGGTGATTCGTGGGTGAGCGTGTCGCTCTCTTCGTCGCGCGTGCTCTATCGAAGCGAGGCGTACCTTCCGGGATGGCGCGCTACGGCGCTCAACCTCGCGACGGGACGCGAAGTGATGCTTCTCGTTCATCGAGCCGGACTTATCCAGAGTGTTCGTGTCCCACCGGGACGCTGGAGCGTTCACTTCCACTACCGTGCCCCTTACATCGAAGTCTCATTGGCGACGTCCCTCGCCTCGGCGCTGCTCTTCGTTCTTGTCGTCGGGCGTCTCGCGCGCCAGGGTCGACGAAATCGAAAGGATAAGGTGCGTTCGTGAAGTCACTGGCCATTGTTGGTGGAGCGGGTCGAATGGGTCAGGCGCTAG
>DAIQOO010000047.1:10806-12980 GCA_036787845.1 Acidimicrobiales bacterium | reverse complement strand
GCGAAGACCTCAATTTTTGATTGACCCATCGTCTCAATGACGTAGGCCGTGGCCCGCGTAGCGTGGTCACCCACAATATTGAACTCTTCAATCGTTCGACGAAAGGCTTCTAGAACAAGTCCCTCGTCGACCATCGTGGTGCCGGCCAAATCAAAACAGATCAACTCGATGGTCATCGTAAACCCCTCTCCCCAAGGTCCGACGAGAACAGTGTCAACGCATTCTCACTACTCGTCGACACGTCGTTCGACGAAGAAATCGCGAAGTAATTCTGCTGACGTCGAAGCTAGAACATCGTAGGTAATCGACGCCTCATGCAAGAGACGCGGGTCGCTCAAGAGGTTGTAGCGCGACCCCACGGCGCCCGCCTTCTCGTCACTCGCTCCGATGACGACGCGCCCCACGCGCGCGTTCAACAGAGCACCCGCGCACATCACACACGGCTCCAGCGTGACGTAGGCCGTGACGTCGTCCATGCGCCAACGTTCTCTGGTACTCGCCGCTGAACGCAGTGCCACGATCTCGGCGTGCGCCGTGGGGTCGCAGTCGACTTCGCGTCGATTCTCGCCCACACCGATCACGACATCGTTCTCGACCAAGACACAGCCCACGGGAACGTCGTTGTGCGCGCCGGCTCGACGTGCTGCGTCGAGAGCGACATTCATGAAGCGTTCGTCCACTTCTCGATCCACGTCCATGACGTCGAAGCGTAGGACACGGCGAGCCGTCGCCAAGGCCCACTTCAACGTGCGCGGTAGACTTCTCGATGGAGGGGTGCGAGAGCGGCCGAATCGGGCAGTCTCGAAAACTGCTGTGTCTACGGGCACCGTGGGTTCAAATCCCACCTCCTCCGCCAGCGAGAAACGGGTGACTTCGGTCACCCGTTTCATCGTCTTCGTGAGGCGAAGGGAAGCAACGGTACGCTTAGAAGGTTCGACATAGGTCGCTCAGTTCCAGGAGAACCCCATGGTTTCGTCAATTCAATCGTCGATTGGTACCGAGCGCAAGATAATCACCGCGCTCCCCGGGCCGCGCTCCCAGGCGCTGCACGAACGTCGCAAGGCCGTCGTCAGCGCGGGACTGACCGTTGGTTTTCCCATCTACATCGAGCGCGCCGAAGGCGCCATTCTCGTTGACGTTGACGGCAACCAACTACTCGACTTCGGATCTGGCATCGCCGTGACCGGCATCGGCCACGCCGTGCCAGCCCTAGTAGAAGCGGTCAGCCAACAGGTTGCGAACTTTACCCACACGTGTTTCATGGTCACGCCTTACGAGAGCTATGTCGAAGTCTGTGAAGAACTCGCCACACTTACGCCCGGTACCCACGCAAAGACCACCGCACTGTTTAACTCTGGCGCCGAAGCAATTGAGAACGCCGTCAAGATCGCCCGTCTCGCCACGGGTCGCGCTGCCGTCATCGTGTTTGAACACGCGTACCACGGACGAACCAACCTCACGATGGCGTTAACGGCTAAGAACATGCCCTACAAGGACCGTTTCGGTCCCTTCGCCCCGGAGATCTATCGCGTGCCGATGAGTTACCCGTACCGCGATGGACTGAGTGGCGCCGAGGCCGCGGCGCAAGCGATCAAGATCATCGAATCCGACATCGGGGCCCACAACGTCGCGGCACTATTGATTGAGCCCATCCAAGGTGAGGGCGGCTTCGTCGTCCCGGCGGAAGGATTCTTGCCCGCATTGTCGAAGTGGACGACCGACAACGGCGTCGTCTTCATCGCCGACGAGATCCAAAGTGGCTTCTGTCGCACTGGTGACTGGTTCGCCGTCGATCACGAGGGCGTCATTCCCGACATCGTGGCGACCGCAAAGGGTCTCGCCGGAGGAATGCCCCTCGCCGGTGTGACCGGTCGGGCTGAACTAATGAATGCCGTCCACGAAGGTGGGCTCGGCGGCACGTACGGCGGTAACCCCGTAGCGGCCGTGGCGGCACTCGCCACCATCAAGACGCTGCGCGAAAAGAATCTCGTCTCGCGCGCTCGCGAGCTGGGCGACACCATGTTGCCCTTCCTTCGCTCGCTGCAACAAGACGTCGCGATTATCGGTGACGTTCGAGGCCGCGGCGCAATGGTGGCCATCGAATTAGTCGAGCCGGGCACGAAGAACCCCAACGCTCCAGCCACGAAGGCCATTGCGAACTACTGCCAGCAGCA
>DAIQOO010000047.1:4334-10706 GCA_036787845.1 Acidimicrobiales bacterium | reverse complement strand
AGCGCGGTGGCTGAGTTCAGCACACCAAAAGGTCGTTGGCTCAACCTCGCGCTGCCGAGCGCTACGTCACCTCTCGTCACGTCAACCGCGTGCTCGGGCAGCCAGTGCCTGATCGGCGGATCACAACCAGGTAATGATCTCGTATGGCGCTTCGTCGCGTCAAGCCATTCAATAGTTGTTGCGACGGCGCCCCCGGGAGGCGTAGGCATCAACGCTCTCACCTGCAACGAACTGAACTGCGATGCCATCGACACCAACGCGATGGGGATTCCACGACTTAGTCTGAGCGGCGACGACGGACTCACCTGGACCCATCCGCTCTCGATGCCGTGGGCGAGCGGCGACGCCATCACTTCTCTCTCGTGTGGCGCGGTCTTTGACTGCGCCGTCAGCGCGACCACGTCGCAACATCACGTCGAGCTCTACGTCACGCGCGACGGCGGCTTGACGTGGACTCGTCGCACGACACCGAACTCGTGGACGTCGCTGACGTCGATGACGTGTCAACAACGCAGTTGCGTCGCGCTCGCGAGTGTCGGCACTTCGTCGTTGGTCGTTCGCTCCACTAACTTCACTCGGACCTGGACGAGTGTGTCGCTTCGCCAACGCGCGAATGCGATGGCCTGTTCGACGTTGACGTCGTGCGTGGTTGTTGGACAACACACCAACGCCACGCCGTGGCTCGCGACGCTGAGTGGCGCGGCGCCACTCACCACGTCCTTGCGCTACGTCCCCTCGCCACTTCTCAACGTGGCTTGCGGCTCGAAGGTCTGTGCCGCAATCGCGGTCACGACGGTCCTGAGTATGCCGCTAGCTCTTTATAGCGGCAAGTAACAGACCGGGCAACTTTGCGAAGGACGGTCCCGCCTCAAAGGCGAGGAGTTTGCGCATAACGACGGCCGCGTTCTGATTCGTCGAAAACCACGCCGGCGAAGGCTTTGCGACAAAGGGACCACGCACGACCGACTTCTGCGGTCTGGCAAAGAGATACGCATTGCCAACGAAGCCACTGCCCGACTGAATGTCAGTGATGGTGTGTCCCGGGTACGCACCCCAGACCGTCGAAGCGAGCGCGAAGCTCAGGGCGTGCCAGAGATTTACTCCGATTGATCCGTAGCGAAGGTTCGCGATCGCCTCTTCGATAGCTGGGCCCGTCTCGGGGTCGCGCAGCGTGCGAGTGTCCGCGATAAGCGTCATCGACAAGGTCCCCCACACAACGTCGTTGCAAAAGTCCGTGGCCTTTCGAACAAAATCGGCCGGCGACGTGGCGTCGAGCGCCGTCTCGGCGGTTAACGCACAAAAGGCCTCGACGTTGAAGGCGATGTCGTCGTGCTTCGCCGGGTCGACGTCTCGGATCAACGTCCAAGGAACATGGTCCGCGCTGGCGTCGCCGAGTACGTCGACACTGTTGTGCGCAGCGAGGAACGTGTCGCGACGCGCTTCGGCGCCCGGGTAGTACGCGCGACGTGTGGGCAGCGACGACAGCACAGCTTCGAGTGCTTCGAAGAACTCTGCTCGTTGCGCCCATCCAGCGTGCGTCACGATGACGCGCGGCGTCAAGCAGTTAAAGCCCGCGTTGTTGGCGATCATCGTCGCGACGTGCTTCGCTTGGTACTCAATCTCCTTCTTCGACCACTGACCGGGCACAATGACGACGGGCGATACGTTGCCGAGCTCGCAACTGACGGGCTTAGTGACGAGTGGATCGTTCTGTGCCTTTCTACGTTCTCCTTCGGCGCCGACACCAAAGACAATGGCGTCGTGGGTCTTATCAGAGCCCGTCACGTGCACGTCGGTGACGCGTTCGTGAGCAATCAAGTACGAACCAACCTGCGCACCGCCGCTAACGACGCGAAGGAAACCGGCTTCGGTCAGTGCCGCCATTGCGCGCGACCAATAGGGAACGAGGTAGTCGTTCACGGGATTGGCCTTTAATACCACCACCTTGCCCTCGGCGAAGAGTTTGCTCAAAACGTCACGCGGACCGAGTGAGGCGACGTTGCCCGCGCCGAGCACGAGTGAAACACCTTCGTGGCGTTCGGGCGAGCGGTACGCCTCCGCCTGGGTAGCCTTCACGTCGTCTTCGCTCACGCCAGGCTCCATCCATACTTCAGCCGTGACGCCGCCGTAAAGGATCTTGTCGAAGAGTGTCGCTGGCACGACCTGTACCGCAATACGTTGCCCGGGCTTGTGATGAACCGGTCCCGGGTATTGCGGGCGACCCTTCGACGCGAGATCGAGCATTGATCGGCGAAAAGCCTGCGCCATGCGAACGAACGTGCCCACGCCGCTGAAGAGTTCCTCACCGCCCTCGGGGCTCTGCGGGTCATATCCTTTCGCTGCGCACCCAGCGGCGTTCCACTCCTCGGCGACGGAGAAAGTATCCGCAACGACCCGCGCGAGCAGCGCTGCTCGTTCAAGTGGTGTCGTCATCGCCCACTGGTGAGCGTGCGCCGCGACTTCTTCGACGGCGGCGTCAAGTGACGTCACGTCGATCACGACGTGGTCCTGAGAAGTGATTGTTGGCGCTACGGCGCCTCGACGTTCAACCATCGCAGCATCCTTTCCTCGCTGTTATGGGAGGCTAGTGCGGTGAGTTTGTCCGCGCCGAGTGCCGCGCCCGCTGGTTGGTACCCCGATCCGTCGGGGTCTCGGCAGTGGCGTGTGTGGAACGGATCGAACTGGTCCGACGTGACGCGTCCCTACGGTGAGGTGACCGCGGCGCCTCGACGTAGCTTCAATTTGGCACTCGTGCAATCGCTGCGTCGGGTCTTGAACCTGGGCGTCGTGGGCGTCGTGGGCGGGCTGGGTCTACTTGTCAGTTCGCTCGCGCACTGGCCGGGCACCGCCGATCCCACGTCGAGAGGCTTTGCTGTTGTGGCGAGCGCCTGTGCCGTGGCGATGCTCTTGCTCGGCACGTTCGCGTGCGCGTTCGCGGTACGAGAACTCAAAGGTCGCTGGACGATCGAAGCCTTCGTTCCCTTGGCGAATCTTTTTGTGGTGAACGCGCTCGTCGCGCAGCGACTGGGACGCCCCGCGTACGTGCGCATTGGCTCTGAGGTCGTGCTGCTCGCGGTCTTTGTGGCGTCGTCACGTCACGACGTCTGGCTGGGGCTCGCACCCGTGATCGTCGCGTTCGGCCAGAGCGCGTGGGTGAGCGCTCTCATCGACCAACTCAACGGTCCTTCTTTGATCGACGAATCGAGCGCCTCGTAGAATATCTTGGGCGTCGTCGTGCGACGTCGCCACGGAGGTGTCGTGATGTATGAATGGTCCGAAGAGCACCAAGCCATCATTAACGTCGTTCGAAGATTCGTGGACGAAGAGATTCGACCCCATCTCGACGATCTCGAACACAACGGCGTGCCGCCGTATGACATTCTTCGAAAGATGTACGACGTCTTTGGACTCAAAGCCCTCGCGAAAGAGTCGTTCCAACGTCAACTCGAGCGCAAGATCGCTGGTGACGCCTCGCCTATCGATCGTTCCGGAGGCCACGACCCGGCGATGACCCTGATCCCTACGATTGAACTCTGTCGCGTCAGTCCCGGTCTCGTGACGTCACTCGGGGTATCAACAGGGCTCGCCGCGGGCACCATCAACAAGCTCGGCACGCCGGCGCAGATGCAGCGGTGGTCGCTCGATCTCATGACCCTCGACAAAGTCGGCGCTTGGGCCATCACCGAACCTGACTCGGGCTCTGACGCGCTCGGTGGCATGCGAACGAGCGCCCGCCGCGACGGCGAGGGCTACGTCTTGAATGGTCAAAAGACGTGGATCACGAACGGGCCCTACGCCGACACGATCGTCCTCTACGCCAAACTCGACGATGGCAGCGGCGACGATATGCGCCAACGAAAAGTGCTGACCTTCGTTCTCGACAAGGGAATGGACGGACTCGAGCAAGCATCACCCATGCGAAAAATGGGCCAGCACGCGTCACCCACCGGCGAGATCTTTCTGAGCGACGTGCACGTCGGGATCGACCGGCTACTGGGTGAGAGTGAAGAGACGCCCGGTGGAGGACGCCAGAGCGCCCGGGACAACTTCGTCTCCGAACGCGCGGGCGTGGCGGCGATGGCGCTCGGCATCATCGAGGAGTGCACGCGGCTTTCAATCGACTACGCAAAACACCGCACGTTGTGGGGCACGCCGATCGGCCAGTTCCAACTCATTCAACTCAAACTCGCCCAGATGGAGGTCGCACGCGTCAACGTTCGTAACTTGGTCTTTACGCACGTCGAGCGCTCGATCGCTGGCGCGATACCGACCCTCGCCGAAGCGTCGGCGATGAAGCTCTACGCCGCACAGGCCGCGTGTCAGGTCGCCGACGACGCGATTCAGATCTTGGGCGGCAATGGCTACATCGCCGAGTACCGCGTCGAACAACTGAGTCGCGACGCTCGCGTGCTTCGCATTTACGCCGGCACCGACGAGATGCAAGTTGTCGCCATCGCGAAGGATCTCATTCGCTCTTAAAGCGCGTTTCGAAGTCGCTCGGCGACGCCGGACCAACCCTTGTACGCCTTCATCGCCGTCGGCGCACTGTCGAGCGCGTTCAGCAGCGACGACACGAACGTGTCGTCGCGCTCACGCAGTGACTCAGCGGAGGCGACGTACGTGCGAATCGTGAAGACGACGGCTTTGGTCTGAGGAAGTTGGCGCAGTGTCTGGCGTTCGACGCGGAAAAACCAATCCCCCAGATCGCCGCTGGGTGCCACGCGCGCACTTGTGGGCTGATGCAACTCGGGACTATCGAGCAACGTCCAGTTCAAACGCCAGAATGAACGTTGCGGCGTAAGGCGGTCAAAGAAAGAGTTGGTTGGTCTCGCAAGCTCGACGTCGTAGCCCGGAACTGGTGCGTGAATATCATCGAGCGTCGTTCCAATCTTGCTCGCCAGTTGCCAACGTGAAGGGAAACAGACGCACGCGGCGCGAAGACGCCAGGTGTCTTCTTTCACCAAAACACAGAGATCCTCTTGCACGAGTCGACTGGCCGCCACGATCGGATGTTCGATCGCCCTGGTCGAGTGGACGAGTTCTGGGTGGGCGATGGTGAGGAACGTCGTCACTTCTTCGAGAAGTTCCGCGCTCGCTTCGTCTCCTTCTGGGTTCGTCGCCACGACCACGTCGAAGGCATCTTTGAGCAACGTTGCCTTCAAAGCCAATTCCTCGTTGAAGTGCTCGTCGATCTCGAGCCACTGGGCCATATCGAGTGGTCGAAGTCCCATCGCGAGACGCCATCCTTTCGCGTCCAAGGGCACGTAGGGAAACGAGGTCGCCACGGTCCTAGGAGTCGCGGCGCCGACGCACTACCAGCAGATAAAAAACCAGCGCCCCCAGGGGAACAGCGAGGACGACGAATCTACCCTCCGGCAGCACGGCGCCTTTATGTACGTTCACTAGCGTCGTCGTCGTCAGGGCCTGGAAAAAGCCGCTAATCGCAGTGTCCACGTCACCAATCTTGCACGTCGTCAAACTCCTGATAGGCGGCCCTGGAGTTCCGGGCATTTGTTGATAATTGTCATCAATTTAGGTAAAGTGTTACATGCCGAGGAGTCAACGGACCCGCAGCGCGCGCGCCATCGCCAACGATCAGGCGATTCGCGACGCCGCCGTGTTCGAAGTGCTGCGCGTGGGAGTGGATCACGTGTCCCTGCGCGACGTTGGTCACCAGGCTGGACTCACCCACGGCGCCACGTACGCTCGCTACGAAGACGTCGACGAACTCCTGGTTGATCTTTGGAACTCCGTTCTCTGCGCCCGAGCGATCGCGATGTTCGAGCTCTGCCTGAGGGCGGCCGAAGAGCCCAACACGAGTTCGGTCGGCGCGCTCTTTGACTTCATGCGCTACGCCAGCCCTGCGGACGTTGCGGCGATTCACCTTCTCTTGACGGCACGTCGGATTCCAACCTTGCACGAAGAGGTCGAGCCGTTTATTCATCACCACCTGGAGCGAGAGTCGAACAAGTTCTCTAACGAAAGTCCAACGTTCACGCGAGGCAAGACCGTCTTTGCCATGATGATGATCCAGATCTTCGCCGACGCGCGCTTCGGCCCAGACCAGGAGTACCATGCCGTCTTAGAAAAGCTCTTGCTCGAGACTCTCGAAACCGATTGCCTGTCCATCCCCGACATCCCCATGAGGGTTCCTGACGAGCGAATCAACTTGGCACCGGGCGATGACCTTAAAGCCCAATTGTCCTACGCCACGTTTGGCGTCGTCGGCAAGAGTGGCTACACGCGCGCGACGATCTCTCGAATCGCGCGTCGCGCGAACTGTTCGCCGGGCGCGATTTACAAGTTGTATCCCTCGAAAGAGGACCTCGTCATCGCCGCGTTCAACGATCTCATGAGGGCGCGTTGGATGAG
>DAIQOO010000047.1:2134-4234 GCA_036787845.1 Acidimicrobiales bacterium | reverse complement strand
TCGATCACGTTCATGACCGTCGGCGTGACCTTCTTGTCCACCGTCACCGAATCGATGCAGTACACGAACTTCAACCACTTCGCCGAGCCGTTTCGCCGCGCCATCTTGAAAGACTGCGTCCCCACGTGGAGCGAGATGTGCCATCAGATTCTCGAACTAGTCAGCACGCGCGGCTTTTAGGAACTTGCCTCGGGTGGCATTGGCGTAGCCAACACGTCAATTCGACTCAAAATGCCAGAGATCGCCTCATCTTGGGCCAATAGGTGCTGTTGAATCTCTTCGGACGCTTTGAGAACTGCTTCGGCGTCCTTGTACGTCTCTTCCGATCGCTTGTCGGCGGCCTTGGCTTGAATGTTCTGGCCCACGATAATGATCGGCAGCAATACCAACTGCAAGAAACTACTGGAGAGCCACACGACCACAAAGTAGGTACCTTGATGGATCGCTGACGGCAGCGCAAAGAGCGCGATGGTGGTGAAAATGTACGCACACCACATGGTGCCCACCACCAACGTGATCCGTAGTCCAAACCTCGAATTGAATCGAATGAAGACATTGTTCGAATGTAATCTTCGAACGTCGATGGTCTTTATGGGGCGACTAGCGCTTAACTCTGCCGCGCGAGGGTGGCTAACGTACTCATAGATTTTGGACATGTTTGGATTCTCACACCGCAAAAGGCCACCAAGGAGGAATTGCGGTAAATCTTTAACTCTTCATCAGATCCGGTGAGGTCTCCATGCCTTGGCGCCATACTGAGCGCGCGATGATCTTGGTCGTGTCGGCGCGATCCTTGTAACGAGCGGCGATGTCGCGTGCCTCCTCGAGCAACCCTTCAGAGAGCCGCGTTGGGTTGAGGCCGAGGGCCAAAAATTTCTCGCGATTGACGTTCAGTTCGTTCTCTACCGCCTCGCGTCGCGGATTCGGCAAGAACGCCACCTCGGCGCCGGTAAGTTTCGAGATCAACTCGGCCAACTCACGCACGCGGTGCACTTCGGTGACCTGATTGAAGACATTTGGCTTCTCGCCTGGTTCCGGCGGATTCTCTAGAGCAATCTGCACGCAGCGAACGGTGTCGCGGATGTGGATGAACGCGCGCGTCTGCCCGCCCGTGCCGTGCACGGTGAGGGGATGACCAATAGCGGCCTGCATCAAGAAGCGGTTCAACACGGTTCCGTAGTCGCCGTCGTAGTCGAAGCGGTTAATGAGGCGTTCGTCCAGTGCAGTCTGTGGCGTTTGCGTGCCCCAGACAATGCCCTGGTGCAAGTCCGTGATGCGTAACTGGTCGTTCGCGCAGTAAAAGGCGAAGAGCAGTTGGTCGAGCGTCTTGGTGAGGTGGTACACGGATCCAGGATTGGCCGGATGAAGAATCTCACGTTCGATATCGCCGTCAGGAGTAGGCACCTTAACCGTGAGATACCCCTCGGGAATAGGTGCTGAACCGGACCAGCCGTAGCCGTAGACGCCCATGGTGCCCAGGTGCACTAAGGCAATGTCGAGACCACTTGCAACAATCGCGACCAAGACGTTGTGCGTCGCGCGAACGTTGTTATCCACCGTGTAGCGCTTCGCGACCGAGCTACGCATCGAATACGGCGCGGCGCGTTGTTCTCCGAAGTGCACAATGGCGTCGGGTCGAATCTCACGCAGTAATGCCTCGAAGCGGTCGTACTCCTCGGCTAGATCGAGGTGAACAAAACGGATCTCGTTGCCCGTGAGCTCTCTCCAGACTCGAATTCGCTCGCCGATTGGACGAATGGGTGTCAACGAGTCGACTTCAAGTTCAAGATCAATCTCTCGACGACTGAGATTGTCAACAATTGTCACGTCGTGCCCGAGATCCGAAAGATGCAGCGACGTCGGCCAGCCACAGAATCCATCGCCACCAAGAACTAATACCTTCATGAAAACTCCTAATGCGTACGCGCGTATGACGGCTACCGAGGCAGCCGAGTCCTGTAATTGAGGGCTCTGTGTCCCTCAACACTACCAACGAATCCCTAGAGCCTCAGTGGGTTCGCGCTCTGGGAAACTCCACTGTTACGTCGCCAATGACCACAAAGTGTGTCATCACGCCGCTGATCACGTGACCGGCGCCTA
>DAIQOO010000047.1:0-2034 GCA_036787845.1 Acidimicrobiales bacterium | reverse complement strand
TCGCCAATGACCACAAAGTGTGTCATCACGCCGCTGATCACGTGACCGGCGCCTAGCGACTTTCGACGTGCCATTGAGAACTACTGCACGGTCCGAGGTAAAAACTCTCTCACCACAACGCGCGTGCGACGTTTCGTTGCTCGCGTCGCCCACGAACTCGTGTTCCCATCGTCATTACACTTGACGCGTGGGTCGCTCTTCCGCAGAGAACCGTGCTCGGCGGACCAATCTGATATTTCTCGTCATCTTCGGCGTGGCCTTCGGATTCGTCGAAGCCGCCGTTGTCTATTACCTTCGCACGCTCATGCTCTTCCACCAGAACTACTCAATCGCCCACTACAAGGTCCTGTTGAATCTGGGATTCATCACCTTCGTCTCACCCGTGCACTCTCTGATCATTAATCACCGCGTCAGCGACATCGAAGTGGCGCGCGAGAGCGCGACAATCGTCATGCTGGCCTGCGTGGCCTTCATTGCGGGACGAGGTTGGAAACAACGCGCCGGCGCGTTCTTCGTGAGCTTCGCTTGCTGGGACCTTGCGTACTATCTCTTCTTGCGGATCTTGGACAACTGGCCGCGAACTCTCCTTACCAAGGACGTGTACTTCCTTATCCCCGTCACTTGGATAGGTCCCGTCATCACACCACTTGTTCTCTCGCTACTTATCTTGATTGTGGGCGTGAAACTCTACATTGATTGAGGGCACACCGCGATGGGGCGACGCCAAGAACCCGACGCAACCTCGCAGGCGCTACGTCGGGTGCCCTCGCGTTTCTAGGCGCAGTGCTCGGCACGCTCATTGGCTACGTTGCCTTGTTTGGATTCTCGAGAAGCGGCTCAAACGTAAGTCTGAGTGCGGTGCGGTGAAGAGACTCGCGCTCCCTGTATCGGACTCCTGATTCTCGCGACTTTTGGTGAATGGTTATTCGCAGGTCGAGAGGCCGCCGCCTTCGCTCGCCAACCACTTGAGTAGCACCTAAGCAATCGACCGCCCGCGATTAATCGCTTACCTCATAGATACAGGTAGACGCTTAGTACGAACGCACCTCGATCCACAGTTAGATGGTCGCAGCACCGAGGTGTTCGTGTTTGGTTTTAATACTCGGTTTCGTCCTACCAAGCATGAGTCCGGACCAAATGGCCCGGACTCATGCTTGGTAGCACTACTGACGCAATACTAAATTATTTGTGACCCTTTTGCGGATTCGCCCCAAGCGCCACGAGTGCGCTAGCGCGAGCACTCTCAGCAGCCGTGATTGCCGATTCCTCAGTGGTTCGCGCCATTAATTTCGTCGACACTGAAACTGAACCTTTGACAGCTGAAGTGTACGTAGCAAGAGCAGTGGCACGAGCAGTGGCACGAGCTTCTAGCGCCGCGGTCTTTGCAGCATCAGTTACTCCTGGCGCGTTGATAGCGGCCTTGTAGGTCGCTTCAGCTGACGTGAATGCACTCTTCAGTGCCACGCGAGCACTCGCCCTAGTGGTTTTGGTCACCGTTGAAGTAACAGCCAAACGATAAGCATCCTTCGCCGCCTCGACGGCCGCAACGAACGTCGCATCAATGGCCTTAACTTGGACGTGCCACGCGGCACTCGTACCGACAGTTGAGCTCACAGGCGCCTTTGTGCTGTCCGCACCGGCTAGTACTACTGGGCCAGCGATCATTGCACCAGTCAGTGCAACGCCAACTAGACCTCGGATAATTGTTCTCTTCATAATGACTCCCTAACTTCGTATTGGTGGAGAGGCAGGTTGCCCACTAACGACCGTAACCACCAAAATTTAATATCCGCTGTGAGAACACTTCGAGAATCATTGGAGAGTCACGCTATATCTTTAGAAAATGGTGTGAGAGTAAAAACTCTTCCCGCGCAGACAACATTGGATCGCGTGCGACGCCGCGTGTCTACTGCAACAATGAGTGTGCGGCCAAGACGCAACTGCGTTCTACGCCTATCTAAAGTCCGCGCGGCCTGTTAGGCCATCAAGTGCGGCTGGAGGTGTCCAGGTTCACGACCTTGTTCACATATGAGT
>DAIQOO010000046.1:0-13039 GCA_036787845.1 Acidimicrobiales bacterium | reverse complement strand
GGGTGGAAGGGCTCAACGTTGACTGGAATATCTCGCGCCAGCGTTTCTTCGGCGTGCCCATCCCCGCATGGTACGCAGTGGATTCTTCCGGCGCAGTCGACTTCGACCGTCCGATTATTCCCACTCTCGTTTCACTGCCCATCGACCCCTCAAGCGACGTCCCCGACGGCTACGACGAGAGCCAACGCAACCAAGCCAACGGCTTCTTGGGCGACGCCGACGTGATGGACACGTGGGCTACGAGTTCACTCTCGCCCGAGATCGCAGGACATTGGGGCAGCGAACTCTTCAAGCACGTCTATCCAATGGACCTGCGCCTCCAAGGACACGACATCATCCGAACCTGGCTCTTCTCGACGGTCGTGAGAGGTCACCTCCAACACCACAGCCTTCCCTTTAGCAACGCGCTGATCTCTGGTTGGGTGCTCGACCCGGACCGAAAGAAGATGGGTAAGTCGACGGGCAACGCGGCGACGCCACTGCCCCTGCTCGAACAACACGGCGCCGACGCGCTTCGATACTGGGCCGCCTCGGGTCGACCGGGCACCGACACCGCCGTCGACGAAGCGCAAATGAAGATCGGTCGACGACTCTCGATCAAGGTTCTCAACGCTTCCAAGTTCGTGCTCGGACGACTCGACGACGCGCAGACCTCGCCGAGTGACGTCACGGCGCCCCTCGACCAAGACCTGATCTCCTTGCTCGGTCAACTCATCGTGGAAACGACAAGGTCGTTCGAGAAGTACGACTACGCGCGCGCGCTCGATCACGTCGAGTCGTTCTTCTGGTCGTTCTGTGACAACTACGTCGAACTCGTAAAGATCCGCGCCTACGGCGAAGGTACTGACGACGAGGTCACCTCGGCGCGCGCGACCTTGAAGATCGCCCTCTCGGTGCTGCAACGACTCTTAGCGCCGTTCCTACCCTTCGTCACCGAAGAGGTCTGGCACTGGTGGCACGACGACTCGGTGCACCTGGCGAACTGGCCGACGCTCGACGAACTAGGAACACTGTCGGTGGATCCGGGGTCCATCTACCAGCCGGTCTGTGACGCGCTCGAGGCGATCCGCCGAGAAAAGAGCACCGCCAAGGTCTCACAGCGCGCGCTCGTCGAGCGAATGGTTGTCAACGCACCCGAAGAGTTCGTCACGGCGTTGCAACTCGCCAAGAATGATCTCATCGCCGCGGGCAACGTAGGCGAGCTGGAATTTGCTAGGGCGAGCGAACTTAGCTTCGACGTGACGTTGGAGAGCGTCTAGACCAACACGACGTCAGAGTGCGCGTCGCGCACCGTGACGGCACGCGTGTCGACGTCGTAGTACGCGAATTGGTTCCACGATCTAGCGAGCGCCTTCGCGTTCTCGCGCGCCGACCCGAGGAGCGCGAAGCCCAACTCGTCGGACCATTGACCACTGACGTCACGGCTTCGCGTCTCGACGAAGGTCGCGCCGTGGCGCTCTAGCGACGCGCGCATCGACCGTCGTCGAGTTTCATTTTCGTGTTCATTTAGGGCCTGTGAAAAGGGATTATCCGAGGTCACCACGCAAAAAGGGCCGAGTGTCGACGCGGCTTCTTGCGCGTTAAGCCACGTGTCGTTGCCGACGTTGACCAGCAATTGCGTCGGTGGCACTTGATAGTTCGCGACGAGTTCGTTAGAGATCGTGGGGCGCTTTAGCGCAACGGACTCGGCGAACGCCACGGCGGCGCGCGTCGTCGCTGACGTGCGCGGGCTCGCCGTCACGTCAAAAGCGTGCTGGGTGAAGGGGAGTTCGATGTGATAAATCGGCGCGAAGGCGACATCACGAAACTTCGACACGAAAGCCCTTGCTACGTTCACGTCAACGAGCGTGTCGTTCACGCCCTGGACTACAAAGAAGGGCGGCGCGTCCTTCGCGATGCGCTCGTAGGGTGACAGCGATCGATACAACTCTTCGTGGCCCGTGTAGGGAAACTGGACGACGCGACGTTCGAGGAGTAGTCGAATACCGCGTCCCAGACCGCGCCAGTGTTCTTGGTCACCGGTCATCTCGAGCACGCCATAGAACGACATCGCCCCGCGCACTGACCAGTCGGTGACGTCACTCATCTGTTCGGGGCGCCACGTGTGATCGTCCGCGCTCAAGGCCAGCAGCGAGGCGAGGTGACCGCCGGCCGAACCGCCGGCGATGACGACGCGATCCGGGTCACCGCCGTAGGTTGCGATGTTCTTCTTGATCCATCCCAAGGCCCGCGTGGCGTCTTCGATCTGCGCGGGCCAGGGAAATTTCGGCGCGAGACGATAGTTAATCGCCACCACCACCCATCCCCGTCGCACGAACTCATGCAGCATGGGACGTCCTTGCTCGCGCTTGTCCCCGAAGGTCCACGCGCCACCGTGCAGGTAGTAAATGACGGGCGCGTCCTTGGGGGTGGTGGACGTTCGCCACACGTCGAGGCGATGGCGTTCGAGCGGGCCGTAAGCGATGTTGCGACTTATCTGCATGTCGCGAGGGTGGAAGGGGACGAGCAGCGCCGTGCGCCACCAATTGCCAAAGAGGTCCTCACTCGGGGTGGGCACCTTGAGGGGCCGATCGAGCGATCGTTCCATGGCGCGACGCACGACACTACGAGAACGAAAGAGGATGGCGAGAAGAGCGAGGTTTTCTACGACCACGACGCTCGCGAGCACGAGGACGAGCAGGCTCAGCCAGTTCGTCGTCGGCCACCCCCCCCCCCACAACAGCCCCACCAGCGCCGCCTCCGCCACGACACCCTGACCCGCCAACTCCCCCGCCGCCCACCCGACGGGATACGCCAGAGCCGCAAAGAGCCCCCGGCGCCCCGGGCGAAGCGCCGTCGCCGCCGACAGCACCAAGAAACCACTGGCGAGCGCGACGAAGTAAGCCATCTCCCCATTCTGACGGCTGGCTCCGTGTCGTGTCGCCCTAGAGCGGTGTCTAGGCTTCGCTTCATGGCAACGTGGCCCGAGCCCCTAGAGAAACTAAGAGGCACCGTGGGGGTATGGACGATGGCCCACGAATGGGTGGCGCCCGAGCGCAGTAGCGACATCGCCCTCGAACTCGAATCCCTGGGCTACAGCGCGCTGTGGATCCCCGAAGCCTGGGGCAGAGAGTCGTTCACCAGCGCGTCGCTGTTACTCGCGGGCACGTCCTCTCTCGTGGTGGCGACGGGCATTGCCAATATCTGGGGCCGTGACGCCGTCACGGCCGCCAACGCGGCCAAGACGCTCACGGCCGCCTCTTCGAACCGCTTCGTGCTCGGACTTGGAGTGAGTCACGAACCCTTGGTATCGCGACTGCGCGGTCACGAGTACGCCACGCCGCTTCGTCAGATGAAGGAGTTCCTCAGCGCCATGGACAAAGCGCCCATGCTCGCCCATGAGGGCGAGACGCGTGTAGCTCGAGTACTCGCGGCACTCGGGCCCAAGATGCTCCAACTATCCGCGACCATGGCCGACGGTGCCCATACCTATCTGGTGACACCCGAGCACACCGAGCGCGCGCGGGCGCTGCTCGGCGACAAATTCCTGGGCGTTGAGCTTTCGGTGGTCCTCGGTCACAGTCGAGAGGAGTTCCTTCGCCGCGCCCACGCCCACCTCGAGGTCTATACCGGGCTTCCGAACTATTGCAACAACTGGCGCCGACTTGGCTTTGGCGACGACGACTTCATCCGAGGCGGTTCAGAACGGCTCTGTGACGCCCTCGTGGTCCACGGCGACGAGAGCGCGGTGTTGGCGAAAATTGACGAGCACCGAGGCGCCGGCGCGGACCACGTCTGTCTCCAGGTTCTCGGCGAGGAGATCTCGTCCGCGCCCTTGGAAGAGTGGCGTACGCTCGCGCCCGTGCTCACGTCGCGCTAGCGAGGAACCCTTTCACCACCACATTGGTTGGCTCGTTCGGACTAGCAAAATACGTTAATTTCAGCGCATTTTGAATACAAGAGGACTCCTTAGCGAGTAATTTCACAAGGTGACCAATTCCTCCCACGAATACCCCACGCGCGAAATTTTGATCGAAGCGACCTCGAAACGACTCTGGAGTGCCGACGAAAGCGAATTAAGAATACTGGACATTTGCCAGGAGACGAACCTCAGCACGAGTGTCATCTACGGACACTTTCGCTCACGCCAGGGCCTCATCGACGCGTCACTTTTGCACATCTTTACGATCGTGACCAAACAAATGCTCGAGAACCTCGAGCTGGTAGCGGCGGGTCCTCACCAGAGCGGCTCATTTGTCGACACCTTGTATGAATTACTCACCAATCCCGACCACCAATCGCAAATCACGAGTCAACGTCAAATGTTCCTGCGGGTGTCCGCCTCGGCGCTATCCAGGCCGAGCATCCGTCCAGGATTCCAAAAACTCTACGACGAGTTCATGGTCCAAATGGACGCACAGTATGACGAGTTGGTCCGTCGCCAATTGCTCAGCGACCAGTTAACGGGTCACCAGTGGGCGCTCTTCTTTGAGGGCCAGATGCTAAGTCGCGCCTTCCACGACCTCTCGTCAAAGTGGGACGATCAGGGGGACTGGAATCGAGCGGCCCGTCGGTTACTGAACGCCGCAAAACCCTAGGTCATCTCCGCGCGATTGAGCGTCGCCGCCCAGCGACGAATAGTCGCTCAGTGATCGTGGGGATCGATCACGATCACGGAATCGTCGCGCGACGATCCTCGCATCGCTCGCACCAACAGCGCCACCATCACGAGCCACGCGAACTCTACGAATCCGATGCCGATCCAGCCGAAGGTGATCAACAAGAGTCCGAGCAAGAATCCCTTCAAGATACCGAAGTGGATCATGCACGCGATCTCCATGGGGAACCAAGCGAAGAGCCAACTGACCAAGGGCGCAATGACGACTGCCCCTACGCGCCGACGCCAACCCAAATAGGTCCCGAGGACGGCTGAGACGCCAAAGCCGCTCACGGTCACACTCGCCGACGGTGCCACGACCTCGAGAAAGAGCACGACCGTCATGGCCAGCGCCCACAACACAATGGGCGTCGACACATTCCCCCGATGGCGATCGCGGAACTCGATGACGACGTTGCTCACGCCTCCAACCTAGCGAAACTCTTATTTCTAGCCGCGTTCGCCACGATACGCTAGCGAAATGGCCAGAGGCGTCCTCGCGATACTCGGTTCAGGTGAGACCGCCCCAGGAATGACCAAGGTCCATCGTGGGCTGCTCGCTCGACACGAACCCGTACGTGCCGTGAACCTGGACTCGTCCTATGGCTTTCAGCTCAACGTGCCCCAAATGAGCGAGAAGCTCGAAGAGTATTTCAAGGTCTCGCTCCAGATCGACCTGACCACACTGCACTTGGCCAACTTTCACCAATCGAGTGAACTCGAGCGAACTCTCTTCAAGCAACGTGCCCGTCAAGCAAATTATGTCTTCGCTGGACCCGGGAGCCCGTCCTACGCGCTCAACCAGTGGTCACCCCTCAACCTCGGCGAGGACTTGCTGCACGTGCTCGATGAGGACGGCACGCTCTGCATCGCCTCTGCTGCTGCCCTCACGCTGGGCGCCTTCACGGCCCCCGTCTACGAGATCTACAAGGTCGGTGTCGAACCGTACTGGCTCCCCGGCCTTAACATCCTTGCCAACTACGGCCTCAACTGTGTCGTCATTCCCCACTTCGATAACAACGAGGGTGGTAACTACGACACTCGATACTGCTACCTCGGCCAACCCCGCTTGGAGGGTCTCGAGCAGCAACTTCCCGAGGGCGTCTCAACCCTTGGTATTGACGAGCACACCGCACTGATCTTTGATTTCGCTAACGACACCCTCAGCGTGGAAGGAAAGTCGAACGGCTACTGGCGACAGGGCAACGAATCGAGGATTCTTGAAAACGGATCGACAACGTCGATTGACGAACTTCGCACTACGAAGGTTGTCCCACGAGTTGTCCTTACGTCCGAGATCGATCTGGGACTCGATATGGATCCCTCAGAACTCGGTCGTGTCATTCTCGAAGGTGGGCCGTCGTCGTTGAGCGCCGTCGCACAACTCGTCCAACTCGCCGAACGTGGTGGTGAGGGATTCATAGATCCAAGCTCACTCATCGAAGGTCTCTTGGCGGCACGACGTAGTGCTCGCGATGCCGGCCTCTACGACCTCGCCGATCAACTCCGCGATGTCCTTCTTAACGCCCGTATCGAAGTAAACGATGCCGTCGATGGCACGACCTGGTCGCTCCACTAACACTGCCGCAGAGCGACACTTCGACCTAATGCTCCAACCAGGCACGGTTCAGATCAGCAGCCTCACGAAATAATGAAACGACCCTCTCCCGAAGGAAAGGGCCGTTTCTAGAACTTCAAGTGCTACTTAGTGTTGAGTGTAATTCACCCTCACGGACTTGCCGTTAGCCAAGATGATGGTGAAGGTGTGAACGCCACGCCTGTTGCCGCGGACCGTCACCCTTACCGTCAAGCGTGTACCAGTGTCACCAGTCACGCGAGCTGTCGTGCCCGCGGCGTTGCTGATGATTCGTGGCTGACCGTAGAAGCCAGTACCGGTGATGATGATCGTCACGGTGCGGCCGGTCAGAATCGTGCCGTGCACGCCACTGACCATCAGAACCTTCACTACTGGCGGCGGGGGCGTCGGAGCCGGTCCGCCGTTTAGGGCGAACGACACAGCGCCACCATCGGCGTTCTTGAAGACAATGGCAGTCGAGGTACCAGCTGTCGCCGCCGACGTTGTCGTCACCGACAGCGTCGCGGTCGTACCCGCACCACTTGCGTCAATGCCACCAATTCCAGCCAGCGTCACCGTGTACGCAGGGTTGCTGCTCGTTACGGTCATGCCAGTAGTGAAGCCGGTGCCATTAATGACAACTGCAGCGTTCGTACTGAACGTTGGCACGTAGTACGTACCGGTCACCGTAGGCAGAATTGGAACTCCGCTTGAGGTGCCAGACGTCTTGGCGTTCGCTTCGGACGACGGCGCTGAGAAGGCCAGACCGTTGTCGGCGACAACAACGAAGTAGTACGTGGTACCGGAGTTCAGTCCCGTGACCGTGTAGCTCGTACCCGTCACTAGCGCCGAGTTCACCGGAGTGGCCGACTCGCCACCGGCGGAAGTGCCGGCGTAGACGAGGTACCCGATGATCGGAGCTCCGCCGGTGCTGGCCGGTGCTGACCACGAGAGGCTCGCGCTCGTACCCGCCGTGCTCGACGCACTAAGACCCGTGGCGACACCGGGCGAACCGATAGCCGTGTAGGAGATCTCCTGCGCCGTGAACAACACGTTGTAGCCCGGGGCCGAACTGCCATTGGCGTTGACCGCAACCACCGTGAAGAAGTACTTCTTGCCCAGCGTGAGGTTAGGAATCGCCACCGTGGTACCAACGATCGGCGACACGCCGTTCACTGGCGTCGTGGTCTCAGCGCCCGAAGCAGTTCCCTCGAAGATGTTGTAGCCCACGATGTCTGATCCACCCGTCGCGCTTGGAGCAGTCCAGGACAAGTTAACCGTCGACGTCGTGGCGCCAGGCGCCGCCGCGAAGTTGGTCGGTGCCTTAGGTACCGTACCGGTCGCCAGGAGCTTCAGTGAGTTCGAAGCCGCCGAAGTCGCATGGCCGTTTGTGTTATATGCCGCGACGGTGTAGGTGAACGTCGGCGACGTTGAGGCGCCGATGTCGTAGATGGTGCACGTCGTCGAGGCGGGGACCGCTTGGTTCGACGTATCCACGCTGTCCACACCACCAGAGACGTAGCCCTGGGGCACGATGCAGTACGAGGTCACGTTCGCTTTAAAGTACGTCAACGCAGCTGTTTCAGAGGCCGCGTGAAGACCAGTTGCTTGGTTGTACGCCCAGAGCGCGCTGGCGACGGTGTAGTTAGCTGTGACCAGTGTCGCGGAGTTCGTCGAGGTCGCGGTGTAGAGCGTGATGCCGCTTCCACCGTCGGTCGGCTGATTCCAACTTAAGCTCACCGAGTAGACAGCTGCAGCCGTACCTACCGCCGATGCCGTGACGCTCGGGGCCGCTGGCACGCCAAGAGGCTGTGAAACCATGTTCGCCGCCTCGCTCACCGTTCCAGTAGCCGTGGTCACTGACACCATGATGGTGTAGGTAACGCCGTTGGTGAGACCGACGATGGTGCACGAAGCGTCCGAGGTGCCCGTGCAGCTAAGGCCGCCCGGGGACGCCGTAGCGCTCCAGTGAAGGATCGTCGGGCTGCCCGTGAGCGAACCGTGGGTGACGTTCATGCCAGTCGTCATGCCGAAGTTCGCCTGAGGAGCGTTCGAAGTACCCGTTATGAACGTGGGAGGCGCCGTCACAATCACTGAGACAGGACCGCCCGGAGAACCGTAGGTCAGGCCGTCATTGGTCGACGTGACCCAGAAGTTGTTCGTGCCAGCACTGAGACCGCTCACGACCGCTGTGGTTCCGCTCACCACGTTCGCCAGGCACGCGCCGCTCTGCGGGCACGCCTTAAGCGCAGTACCACCGAAGGTACCCGAGGTGTTCGTGTACACGCCGTAACCGATCGCGGTCGTGCCATCAGCGTTCAACGGTGCGTTCCACGACACGGTGACCGACGTACCGGTCTGCACGGCGGAGACACCCGACGGAGCGCCCGAAGCCGCAGCGGCCTTGAACGTCACGATCGACGACGGAGCCAGGTTGTGGGTACTAAGCCCATCAGAGACTCCGATGGCGTTAACCGGGACCAGGATGAACGAGTAACTCGTACCACCGGTCAGGCCACCAATGTAGTAGTCGGTTGCGTCGCTGTTGGTCGAGTCCACGCACGGTGTTCCCGCCACGCAGGCAGTAAGCACCGACAACGCTGGATGCGACAAGGCACCGGTAATGTCAGTCCCCGTGACTTGGTAGACGGCGTAGCCGGCTGCCGGCGCGAGAATCGAGCCTCCACCGTCATTTGTCGACGGAGTGAACGAGATTATCTGCTCAGAGGCACCCGTCGCTGGGTTGTAGGTGTCGCTCGAGTAGAGCGAGGTAGTAAGAGCGGTCGGAGGCGTCAACGGGGTACCGGCACCACTGGTGGCGACGGCTTCGTTCGACACGGCACCAATTCCGAGGTTGCTCTGAGCAACGATCTGGAAGTAGAAGGTACCGCTCGTACCGACCGTGTAAGTGGCCGAGGTGGCTCCACCGTTCGCGATCTCGGCGACCAGCGCCTCGGATCCCGACGTGGTTCCTACAAGGATGCCGTAGCCGGCGATGGTCCCACCTTCTGAGTTGGCACCACCAGTAGCGTTAGCCACTGGCCAGGTCAGCGTGGCGACGCCACCACTGATGGAGACGCCAAGAGCCTTGACGGCCGACGGAACCGTAGTCGCCGGAACCACTGAGTTAGACGTCGTTGAGAAGGCACTTTCTAAGTTCTTGGAGTTGACCGCAGCGACGTCGAAGACGTACGTCAATCCGTTGGTCAGGCCCGTGACGGTCAAGTGCGTGGCACCAGAAGTAGCCGCGGTAGTGCCAGCCGTCCCCCATGTCGCGCCGTTGTTGCTCGAGGCTTGCACGACGTAGTGGTCAATTACCGATCCACCGGTGTTCGCTGGCGCGGTCCAAGTGACGGTCGCCGAGGTGTTAGCTCCGACGGCGGTCACGCCCGTCGGGGCGCCCGGTAGTCCGGCGCCGGCAACGTAGACGACTTCATTGGAAGGAGTGGAACTGCCACCAGCGTTGATGGCTTTGACGTAGAAGTAGTACGACGTGCCCGTGGTCAGACCCGTGACGGGGTAACCATTCCTGTTGCCCAGTGCGGCCTGAGGGTTGTCCGCCAGAGGAGCCAAGTTGATCGGTGTGGCGGCTTCGCCACCCGGGGTGGTTCCTTGGTAGATGTTGAACGTCTCGCCGGGAACCGAGGGCCAAGTCACTTCTACCGTCGTGCCGGGCTGACCAATGGAGATACCACCGATAACGGAAACGCCAGTGAGTGCGGTCGCAACCGTACCGGGAGTGGTGGCGGAGGATGAAGCGAGGGCGCCCTGTGATTCGCCCACACCGTTCACCGCGGTCACTACGAAGTAGTACGCAGTCCCGTTGGTGAGACCAGTGATGGTTTCCGACGTTCCCGTAATGAGGTTGCTCGGCGAGTACGCGCCGAGGGCCGTGCACTCGGCGCCGTTGAACGGCACGTACACGAGCGAATTCGCCGCTGAGGCCGCAGCGATTGAGAATGGCGTACAGGCCGGCGCGTTAGAACCGTTGACGCCACCATTGACGTTCAACCAAGAACCACCAGTTGAGGTGTTCAGAGCGGTCACGAAGGCGTCGGTGCCAGCCACTGGAGCCGTCGTGGTGACGTAGACGTTGTAGCCGACGACTGCCGAGCCGTTCGTCTTGGCCGGGGCGGCCCAACTAATTGTGGACTGTCCGTTGCCACCGGCGATGGTGACCGCAGTCGGAGCCGACGACGCGCCAGCCGGCGTGTCGGTGGCTTCGGTGGATGCAGTAGACGAGCCATAGGCGTTCACGGCCTGGACGGTGAAGAAGTAGGCCGTTCCGTCGGTCAAGCCGGGAACCGTCATCGAAGTGCCAGTGAGTGGAACAGCTCCGTTCAGCGGTGTCGTGGACTCACCACCAGCGGTGGTTCCTTCGTAGACGTTGTACCCGGTCGCAGCAGACGCACCGTTGGCGCTGCCGTATACCGACGCGGTCCACGTAAGACCGATCGTGGCGTTAGTGACGCCGCCAGTGCCAATGGACGCAGAGTCGAGACCCGACGCAGCGATCAAACCGGTCGGCGCCGCAGGTGGAGTGTTCGGGCTAAAGGTGGCAGCACCCGCCGTGTTGGCGAGTGCGAACGGCAACGCGCTGGCGAGCAGCAGACCGCCCACGGCAGTTGCCTTCACTAAATGTTGTGATATCCGTCGCAAACCATTCATTGCGATTCCTTCCGTGGTAACGGCGCTCTTGTTCACTTCACTCCATTCACAGGGGTCGAACGAATCGACCTTTTTATCTCTAGGTACGACGTTACTGCACGAGCTCTGAGGTGAGCGGCCGCGACACAACACGGCCACTTCCTCAAAAGCAAGTATAGAGAGGTCGCTGGACCCAGTACGAATGCTGAACCGTTTTCTTGTCAGCGTCGCGTTGGCGCGCGCCGCTTCACTGCCAAGAGCATTTTACCTGATAAACGAGCAATAACTAGCACGCCCGGCTCGTCGAGGTTTCGTACAACCCGCGATAGAAGTGAAACGTAATGAATTTGTAACCGGCTCTTGGTCCGCCTTTCAGTATGCAAAAGGCCGCTCGAACCGTTTAAAACCAACGCCGTTCGCGTGATGGGCCTTAGCGTTTGGACATTCTCATGCCGACTAACGACGACGCGAACGTAGACGGGTTTTTTGATCTGTCAGGAGAGTAAAGATAGGTCGCGACGTCGAAGTTAAGGGCAGCAAAGGTGCACTTCGCACGATGAGCGAATCAACGACGCAACGCCGCGCGCGCTTAGGCAATTGCGCAGCGATTGGGGCCCAACTCAATCTCACGGGCGTCTTCGCCAAAGGGATCATTACCTGCGTTAATCATGACGATTTTCTTGTAGTTCGGCGGGCGGTCTTTCACGTTAGCGACCGCCCACGCCACGAACTCCGATTCGCTGAGGGCCAACGCCGGCAAGAACTTTCGCAGTTCACCCAGGGGTTTGGCCACGAACTGCCCCACGTGCACCAAGACGCCGGCGCCGTAGTGCGCGGGAAAGACCATGACATTGTCGCCGAGGGGCAAGACCCGCTCGTGCAGGCTTCTATATAGATGGTGAGCGAAATGCTCCGCTTGGTCGGCGAGGTCGGGTCGACCGACACTCTCGAGGAACAAGGTGTCGCCAGTGAATATTGCCTGATCACCAAGCTTATAGAGCGTCGAACCTTCCGTGTGTCCCGGCACACTGACGGCGGCCACGCTCAGTCCCACGTTCGGCGCGAGTTCAATGGTGAGCCCGTCGACGAGCGGTTCAAAGGGATAGGTGAAGGAATCGAACGGGCTGAGTCGAAGCGTCGCGCCGGTGGCCGCAACGAGCGCACGCGCACCGCTTAAGTGATCGGCGTGCAAGTGCGTGTCGAGAACGTCGGCGATGTGCCAACCGTGCGATGCAGCGACGCCGAGATAGCGGTCAACGTCGAGCGAGGGATCGATGACGAGTGCTCGCTCGCCCGCGCCAACGACGTAGGAGAGACAGCCCTTGCCACGGCGACGAAGCTGCACCACTGTCGCGTCGTCAAAGAGTCCCTCGACGCTGTCGTACGTCGAAGCCCACGCGCCCATGCCACCCGCCAGCACCTGACTCGTCACGCCCCGGGTCCGAAGAACCTCCGCGCCCTCGGCGGCACGTAGTCCCTTCGCGCAGATCATCACGACGCGCCGATCACTCGGCACTTCGCTCGCGCGATCGGCCAACTCGCCGAGAGGAATATTGACGGCGCCAGGAATCTGCCAGTCGGCGAATTCGTCCGGTTCACGAACGTCCACCATTAAGAGGTCACGATCACTGTCGAGAAGTTGGACGAGCTCGTCGGTTGAGAGAAGGGTGGTACCGGCGTCGTTGCCCATTAGACAAAGTCTAGGAGTAGATTCAAAAAAAGTAAGGTCCTCACGACAGTCGAAACCGTGAAGAAGTGGAGCGTCCAGCAATGCCCGTGAGTGAAGTCAGTGCCAGCGAAGCCCTCGAACTCGTTGAAGGAGACGCCTTTCTCCTCGACGTACGCCAAGAGAGTGAGTGGGAGGCTGGTCACGCTCCGATGGCCTCATTGATTCCTTTGGGCGAGCTCCCCGATCACCTCGAAGAGTTGCCCCGTGACCACCTCATAGTCTGCGCGTGTCGATCGGGAGGACGCTCGCTGCGCGCCGCGACCTTTCTTCAAGAGAATGGCTTTGACGTCGTCAATCTCACGGGCGGCATGATGGCTTGGTTCGCCGAGGATCTCCCCTTCGAGAGCGACAGCGGCGACGCGACGATCGACTAATTCATCGTCGTCCCACGAACCGTGTCCTCGCCGGTACGACCGCGCGCCGGCGTGACGCCGTCGCACCAATTTTCCTG
>DAIQOO010000002.1:29278-42989 GCA_036787845.1 Acidimicrobiales bacterium | reverse complement strand
GTAGAAGAAGGTCTCGACATGGCCTTCGACTTGCCGCGCGATCGTTCATTCTTGGAGAAGCGAATTGTGGCAATGCCGATTCTTCTTGGCGCGACCGTGCTCGGCGGAGCCGCCTCAGCGCTCGTCATCTTTGGTCCCCAGTTGGGCACCCTTATAAAAGATTCGATGCCGGTCGCCGGTACTGCGTTCAGTGCTCTGTGGACAGTAGTGCGTTGGGTACTCGCCCTGGTGCTCATGAACCTTCTGATGTCACTTCTCTATTACGTCGCTCCCAATCGAGCACGCTCGAGGTGGCGATGGACGAGCCTGGGCGCTTTATGCGCGACGTTGCTATGGGCAATCGTTTCGCTCGGCTTCTCCTTTTATACGTCGAGTTTCAATTCCTACGGTCGAACCTACGGCGCGTTCGCGGGCGTCGCGATCCTCATCTTCTGGCTCTACCTCACTGGTCTGGCCATATTGGTGGGCGGCGAAGTCGACGCCGCCGTCAGCCGCCTCGACGCCGCGTCACTTCATACGGATACCAACAGCCCCTGAGCAACCCTCGACATTGTCCCCGTCGGCGACTACGTAACGGGATTGTGCTGATCAAATTTGGTGTCGAGATGGCGTTGGCTGTTCATCACGGTAACGAGTCGCTCTACGGCGTCATACACGTCGACGTAGCGCACGTACAACGGCGCAAAGCCGTAGCGCGCGATGTCGGGAGCACGGAAGTCGCCTATCACGCCCGCCTCAATCATCGCTTGGACGACGCCGTACGCCTCTGGGTGACGCAACGCGACTTGGCTACCGCGCTTGGCGTGCTCGCGCGGCGTGACGACCTCGAAGACGCCGGGCAGTTTCGATTCGACGAGTTCGATAAATAGATCGGTCAACGCAAGACTCTTTTTACGCACCTGGACAATCGTCACGCGGTCCCACACGTCGAGCGCGCCGTCGAGAGCGGCGAGGGCGATAATCGACGGCGACGACGTCACGAAGGCCTGCATACCCTTTGTCGGCTCGTACTCGAATTCGAAGTCGAAGGGTCGCGCGTGTCCGAGCCAACCCGGCAACGGATTCTCCAACACCCCTTGCCACGTTGAGCGCACGTAAAGAAACGCTGGCGCGCCCGGTCCCCCGTTTAGGTACTTGTACCCACAGCCCGCCGCAAAGTCCACCTCGGCCCCAGTCACGTCGAGCAGCACCGCCCCAGCCGAGTGCGCCAAGTCAAAGAGCATGAGTGCCCCGACGTCGTGCACCTTTTTGGTAATGGCCTTCATGTCGAGGGACTCGCCACTTCGAAAGTCGACCTGGGTCAACATCACCAGCGCGACGTCGTTGTCGAGAACATCGTCGAGGTCGTCTCGATTGATGGCCTTGACCGTGATGGGCCGTCCGGCTCGCGCGGCCATCGCCTCGGCGATATAGAGATCCGAGTGAAAATTCACCACGTCGGTCACGACTACGTGTCGGTCACGACGTTGCTCGAGCGCGCCGCCAATGAGTTTGGCGAGGAAGAACGTGAGGGTATCGGCGACGAGGACCTCGCCCGGTTGTGCACCAATGAGCGGCGCGACACGGTCGCCGAGGCGCGTCGGCATCGCCATCCAACCAGCTTCGTTCCAGCTGCGCACGAGACCCCTGGCCCACTCGTTATCGATGACGTTGTTAACGTGCGCTTTTGCCGCTTTGGACACTGGTCCGAGCGAGTTTCCATCCAGGTAGATCTCGCCCTCAATCAGCGTGAACTCATCGCGCACCGAAGCGAGCTCGTCCGCGTCGTCGAGCGCAAGACAGTCGTCGCGGTTCATCACAGCACCGACCTCACTTCCCACAACACAGGGTAGAGACGTTGCGCGAGTGTCGTGTCAAGGTACGCCATACCTTCGCTGCCCCCAGTTCCTGGACGCCGACCGAATCTTACGCCGAGCACGCAAAGAGAGCTACGAGCGAGTGATGGGCTTGTAGCGAAGGCGATGGGGCTGATCGGCGTCGGTGCCCAGACGCTTGTGGCGATCGACCTCGTAGTCCGAGAAGTTTCCTTCGAACCAACGAACCACCGCGTCGTCTTCGAAGGCCAGTACGTGGGTCGCGATGCGGTCCAAGAACCATCGATCGTGGCTAATGACGACAGCGCAACCGGGAAACGACAACAGTCCGTCTTCGAGTGCGCGCAACGTGTCGACGTCGAGGTCGTTCGTCGGTTCGTCGAGCAGGAGAACGTTGCCCGCACTACGCAAGACTTTGGCGAGTTGCACGCGATTACGTTCACCGCCAGAGATCTCGCCGACTTTCTTTTGCTGATCGCTGCCCTTAAAGCCAAAGCTCGCCACGTACGCGCGCGCGTGGATTTCGCGTGATCCCACGACCATGTGCTCTTGGCCGCCGCTGATCTCGTCAAAGACCGTGTTCTCCCCTTCGAGCGTGTCGCGCGACTGGTCAACGTAGGCGAAGGACACCGTTGAGCCAACTTCGATTGATCCCGCGTCGGGGGTCTCTTGTCCGACGATCATTCGAAACAGCGTGGTCTTGCCCGCACCGTTCGGGCCAATGACGCCCACGATGCCGCCCGGCGGAAGAAGAAAAGAGAGGTCCTCGATTAAGAGTCGATCCTCGAAACCCTTCGTGAGTCCCGTCGCGTTGACAACTACGTCGCCAAGACGTGGACCCGGCGGAATCACAATCTCTAGTCGATCTGCTCGTCGTTCAGCTGACTCCGATTCGGCCACAAGTTCATTGAACGACGACAGTCGGGCTTTGCCCTTGCTCTGTCGCGCGCGAGGTGAGAGCCGAATCCACTCCAGCTCTCGTTCGAGCGACGCCTGGCGAACCTTGTCGGCCTTCTCTTCGGCGGCGAGTCGCGCCTGTTTTTGTTCGAGCCACGACGAGTAATTGCCCTCCCACGGGATGCCGCGTCCTCGGTCGAGCTCGAGAATCCACTGCGCCGCATTGTCGAGGAAGTAGCGGTCGTGCGTAATCGCGACAACCGTGCCGCTGTACTCCTGCAAGGTGCGCTCTAACCACGCAACGGACTCGGCGTCGAGGTGGTTCGTCGGCTCGTCGAGCAAAAGTAAGTCGGGCTTCGAAAGGAGCAAGCGACACAATGCCACGCGACGTCGTTCACCACCCGAGAGCGTTGACACGTTCGCGTCGGGTGCGGGCAGGCGAAGGGCGTCCATAGCGATCTCCAGCGTTCGCTCTAAGTCCCACGCGTTGGCGGCGTCAATCTTGGTCTGAAGCTTGGACTGTTCATCGAGCAGCGCGTCAAAGTCCGCGTCGGGACTGCCCATCGCCGCACAGACCTCATTGAATCGAAGGAGAAGATCGCGAGCTTCAGCGACGCCGTCAGCGACGTTGCCCACGACGTCCTTCGTCGGATCGAGTTGGGGCTCTTGAGAAAGGTAGCCCACGCTAAAACCGGGAGTGAGTCGCGCTTCTCCGGTGAAGCCGTCGTCGAGACCCGCCATGATGCGCAGTAGTGACGATTTACCCGAGCCGTTCGCGCCAATGACACCGATCTTGGCACCGGGATAGAACGAGAGATTGATCCCCTTCAAGACCTCGCGGTCGGGCGGATAGAAACGGCGAAGGTCGCGCATGGTGAAAATGAATTGAGCAACCATCTCTTCTAGTGTTGCCGAAATCCTGATGACGAGCGATTCTTGACGTCGCGGCTGTTGGAAATGCACCGTTACACTCGTCGCATGTCGGACAATCTCGCCACGTCGACCGTCGCCAATCAGCGTCACGCTCCTGACTGGATCATCCTTTCCATTGCGTGCATCGCGCAGTTCATGGTCGTGCTCGACGTCTCGATCGTCAACGTGGCGTTGCCGCGTATGGGACACGATCTGCACTTCACGCAATCGAGCACCCAGTGGGTAGTGAACGCTTACGTTCTCACGTTCGCTGGATTCTTGTTACTCGGCGGGCGCGCCGCGGACTACTTCGGTCGTCGTCACGTCTATCTCATTGGCATTGCCATCTTCACCCTCGCGAGCATCGGCGCGGGCTTCGCGCAGACCGGTGGACAAATGATCGCCATTCGAGCGGTGCAGGGCATTGGCGGCGCGATACTTTCACCAGCCACGTTGACGATCATCGTAACAACGTTTCATGGCCCTCGCCTGCCCAAGGCCATCGGCGCCTGGAGCGCCGTCGCTGGTGCCGGCGGCGCGGTGGGAGGACTGCTCGGTGGGATCTTGACCGGATGGGCGTCGTGGCGCTGGGTCTTCTTCATCAACGTGCCCTTTGGACTGATTGCCGCGATCGTCGCGACGTTGCATTTGCGCGAGATGCGCAATCGCGGCGCCACGGCGAAACTCGACGTCACGGGCGCGGTACTGGTGACCGGTGGACTCGCCTCAGTGATCTATGGCGTCGTGAACACGACGACACTCGGTTGGACCTCGTCCACAACCGTCGATTGGCTACTCACCGGGTTATCCCTACTCGTTGCGTTCACCTTCTGGGAAGCCAAGGTTGCCTCGCATCCTCTGATGCCATTTCACATCCTTCGCTCGCGCCCGCTCTCTACGGCGAACGGCATCATGTTCCTCATCGGTGGTGCGTTTTTTGCCATGTGGTACTTCTTGACCTTCTACTTCCAGAACGTGTTGGGGTACGGCCCCGTGAAAACGGGCTTCGCGTTCTTACCCATGGCCATCGCCATCATCATGGGCGCCCAGATCTCGTCGCGACTGCTCGTGAAAACCGGTGTACGCCCGTTGTTGCAGACCGGCGCGTCATTGGCGACGATCGGCTTCATTTGGATCTCTCTCATCAAACCGGATAGTACGTATTGGGGCGACATTCTGGCGCCCGCGTTCCTCTGCGCCTTCGCGATGGGACTCTTGTTCGCTCCCTTGGCGACCGCCGCGACGGCGGGCGTGGACCGCGCTGAGGCGGGACTCGCCTCAGGCGTACTCAACACTTCGCGCCAAGTCGGAGGCTCGCTCGCGCTCGCCATACTCGGTACCGTTGCGGCTGACGAAACGTCGTCGGTACTGCACCGCGCGTCTCTAGCGGTATCAGAAGTAGCCGGATATCAGCGGGCTTTTCAGATATCTGCGATCATCACTTTCGTCGCGTTCGCGGCAACATTTATCCTGCCAAAACACACGGGGCGTGGGTCAAAGTCGTAGTTACGGGGGCTCTGGGGACCCTCGCGAATCATTAAATCTGCACTACAAGTTGAGAGTAGTGTCACGATTGACAATTATCCGAGAGAGCGAAGTGTCGTGTCGGCCGACTCGTCGTTCGAACGGACAATCCTTTTCTAGGGTTGACTAAACGATTAAGGGAGAGAAAATGGGGAGTATTCGTCGCCTCACTACGGTGCTTGGAACTGGTGCGCTAGTTCTGGGAACTTTGACAGTGAGTGTGGCCACGACAACGTTGTCGGCTTCTGCCGCTACGAAGTTCAAGGCCTGCGTAGTTACCGACACTGGTGGCATCAACGACAAGTCGTTTAACGCTTCGGCGTACGCCGGTTTGAAGGACGCCGCGAAGGTGGATAGCAACGTCACGTTCAAGTACCTTTCGTCCAAGTCGTCGACCGACTACGCACCGAACATCAACAGTTTCATTAGTCAAAAGTGCGGCATCATCGTCACGGTTGGCTTCTTGATGGACGCTGCGACGCAGGCCGCCGCTAACGCGAACCCGAGCCAGAAGTTCGCGATCGTCGATGACGCGCCAACAAAATTGAAGAAGAACACCCACGTGTTGGCGTTGCAGTACCAGACTGACCAGGGCGGCTTCCTCGGTGGCATTCTCGCCGCGGGTATGTCAAAGACGCATACCGTCGCCACGTACGGCGGCCTCAACTTCTCGGCAGTGACGCTCTACATGAACGGCTTCGTTGCGGGTGTTCGTTACTACGACAAGACCTACGGCAGCAAAGTTAAGGTGCTCGGCTGGACGCCTGGTAAGGCGGCGTGCACCCTCACTACGTGCGCGGGAACCGGAACGTTCATTGGTAACTTCACCGACCAGGCGGCTGGCAAGACTGACGCGACAACGTTCTTCTCGCAGAACGCGGACATTGTCTTCCCAGTAGCTGGATCGGTTGGACTCGGTTCAGTCGCGGCGGCCAAGTTGGCTGGCGCGGGCAAGAGCATCATGTGGGTGGACAGCAACGGTTGCGTCTCGGACAAGGCTGACTGTTCGTGGTTCGTCGGCACCGTCGCCAAGGGCGTTGAGCCTTCGGTGGAGGCGGCGGTACTTTCCGCAGCGAAGGGCACCTTCAAAGCCGGAACGTACGTTGGAACGTTGAAGAACAATGGTACCGCGCTCGAGTTCGGCGGCATCAGTGTTCCTGCGTCACTGAAGACGAAGATCGCCACCGCAAAGGCGGGCATAATCGCTGGCACCATTTCGGTGAACCCCAACAGCTACCCGGCGCCATAACGAAGTAGCGCGTCACCGCGTCATGTCAAGACGAAGACCCGGGCGTTCATCGCCCGGGTCTTCGTCTTGACATACGATGAAACTTCATGCAACTCGAACTGCGCGGCATAACGAAGCGTTTCGGCTCGTTCACCGCGAACGACCAGATCAGCCTCAAGGTAGAACCGGGTCAGATTCACTCTCTGTTAGGTGAGAACGGCGCCGGAAAATCAACACTGATGAACGTTCTCTTTGGACTACTTCGTCCGGACGAAGGTGAGATCCTCATCGACGGCGTGGTGACTTCCATTGACGACTCGGGTGTCGCGGTGCGGCACGGTATTGGCATGGTGCACCAGCACTTCATGTTGGTTCCAGTATTCACTGTCGCCGAGAACGTGGTGCTTGGATTCGAGCCCACCAAGTCGCTCAACCGCATTAATTACCGCCAAGCAACTGACGACATTCGCCACCTCTCAAGGGAGTTCAACCTAGAGGTCGACCCCGACGCGATCATCGAAAATCTCCCCGTAGGTCTCCAGCAACGGGTTGAAATCATCAAGGCCCTCAGCCACGACGCGGAGCTCTTGATCCTTGACGAACCAACGGCCGTCCTCACGCCACAAGAGATCGACGCACTTATGGAGATCATGCGATCGCTCGCCGCGGCGGGTAAGTCAATCCTCTTTATTACGCACAAACTAAAAGAAGTTAGGGCCATCGCTGACGTCATCACCATCATCCGACAAGGTCACGTCGTCGGCACGGCTGAGCCGACTGCGTCGGAAGCCGAATTGGCTTCAATGATGGTTGGTCGTGCCGTCAATCTGACGGTCGAGAAATCGCCCTTCCACGCGGGAGAAGACGTCCTCGAAATTCGTGATCTTGTCGTCCTTGATGACCGTGGCCTCATAGCGGTCAACGGCGTGTCACTAGACGTACGAGCCGGAGAGGTAGTAGCGCTCGCCGGCGTTCAGGGCAATGGTCAGACGGAGTTCGTGGAAGCGATCGTCGGAATGCGCAAAGTCCAGTCCGGCACCATTACGTTGCGCGGTCGCGACATCACCAACCTCACGCCGCGTCAGGCACTCGACGCCGGACTTGGCCACATTCCCGAAGACCGACAACGCGACGGACTGGTTCTCTCAATGTCAGTCGCGGACAATTTGGTGCTCAACACGCCACGCCGTGTACCCTTCGCCCGTCACGGCACTCGCAATTTCTCTGCGATTAGCGAAAACGCGTCGCGCCTAGTTCAAGAGTTCGACATTCGCACCACGTCGATTCAGGCACCGGCGAGCTCTCTTTCGGGTGGGAACCAGCAGAAAGTCATCGTGGCGCGTGAGCTTTCGCGCTCGCTCGAGATACTCATCGCGTCCCAACCGACCCGCGGGCTCGACGTCGGTTCGATTGAATACGTGCACCGCCAAATCGTTGAACACCGCAACCAGGGCGGCGGATCACTCATCGTCTCGTCCGAACTCGACGAAGTGATGGCCTTGGGCGATCGAATCGCGGTGATGTACGAGGGCAAGATCAGCGGCATTGTCAATCCGTCGACGAGCAGAGAGTCCATCGGTCTGCTTATGGCCGGGACCGAAATGGAGCCCTCTGGTGTCTGACGTCGCGGCCGCCCAGCCACGGCGATCGCTCTGGGCTCGCTACACGACGAGTAGTCCGATCGTCGTTACCTTCTACGCACTCGTTCTTGGTCTCATCGTTGGCGCCGTCATCATTTCCACGACGACGCCCGCCGTACTCGACGCATGGCGCGCACTATTTCACAGTTGGAACGGACTTCCCCACGCAATCAATATCACCTTTGATAACGTCGGCGCGGCCTACCGAGCGATGTTCACTGGATCGATCGTTGATCCTCAAACTTTTTGGCACTCACTCTTAAGCGGAAAGGGATGGCCGAACACGCTCACTCCGATCTCCGAGACGTTCACGTACGCGACGCCACTCATCATTGTGAGCATCGGCGTCGGCATCGCGTTTCAGACTGGGCTCTTTAACATCGGCGCCAACGGACAGGCCGTGATCGGTGGCATTGCCGGCGCGGCCTTTGGATCCATGGTGCACATGCCGACGGTGCTGCATCTTCCCCTCACGCTGGCCGCCGGCATTGCTGGAGGGATGATCTGCGGCGCGGTGCCAGGACTTTTGAAGGCTTACACCGGTGCCCACGAAGTCATCGTGACCTTGATGTTCAACTACGTGACGTACGCGTTCTTACTCTTTGCGGTGCTCTCAACTCCCTTTCAGCAACCCGGACAGCAGAACGACATTGGCCGCACAATGGATCCTTCGGCGATTTTGGCTCCACTCTTTGGCACGACATCGGGACTTCGCGTCAGCTACGGCGTCGTCGTTGCCGCGCTCGTGGTCGTTTTTGCGTGGTGGCTCATCGACCGTTCGTCACTCGGCTTTGACTTTCGCGTAACCGGCGCTAATCCCTCGGCGGCCCGAGCGTCGGGCATCAATGCTAAAACGATCATCGTCACGGTCTTTCTCATCTCTGGGGGCCTCGCCGGACTCGCGGGTGTGGTACAGGTCGCCTCGACGACGCACTACATCGACGGGGGGTTCCTTATCGGCGAAGCGGGCATCGGCTTTACCGCAATCACCGTCGCGTTGCTCGGACGCAACCGACCTTTTGGCATTGTCTGGGCTTCACTTCTCTTCGCGGCGCTCGGCGTGGGCGGACGAAACATGCAAGCGATCACGGGCATTCCCCTTGACTTAGCGACGGTTATCCAATCGGCCATCGTCCTCTTTGTTGCGACACCGGTTCTCGTGAAAGAGATTTTTAGACTTCGAAATGCTCCAACAATTGGCGTGCAACTCGCGACGACGGGATGGGGCACGTGAGTCTTGTCAAAAGCACGGAGTCGGCCAACGCGCCTCCCGTCACCGTGAACCGACGAACCCGCGTCACCGCCGTCCTCATGGCGTTGATCGGTGTTTTCACGATTGTTATCTTCGGTCTGGGAAGCGTCGCGCGCGCGCACTCACAGCTCACCTTCAATCCCATCAGCGTGATCCACGCGCCGTGGAGGATTGGCACACTTACGGTCGCGACGCGCTGGACCGACGTGGCGCTCGGGCTGATCATCCTCGCTCTCGCGACGGAGATGTATCTTCGTCGTCCGCGACGCGCGGTGATGCTGCGATTTGGAGTGGTCGCAATCATCTTCTTATTCGCCCTCCTCTTTTGGGTTGCGCGATCACCAGGGCCTTCGCCAATCTCCTTTGTCAACATCACGTCGATTCTCGTCGGCAGTTCCGCCACGATGATGGTCCTCGTTTTTGGAGCGCTTTCTGGCGTCATGTGTGAACGCTCAGGCGTCGTAAACATCGCGATCGAGGGCCAGTTCATTGGCGGCGCGTTTTTTGGAAGTTTGCTGGCGTCAACGACCGACAACTTCTTCTACGCCGCGATCGGCGGCGCCGTCATTGGTGGACTCATCGGACTGTTACTCGCGTTCTTTGCCCTGCGCTACCGCTCCGATCAGATCATCGTGGGTGTCGTGTTGGTCACCATGATCGCCGGCCTCTCGTCATACTTAAATCTCCAGGTCTTGACGCCGTTCCCAAACTTCAACACTGGCAACTTGGCGCCAAATCTTCCAATCCCCTTGCTCTCAAAGATCCCCGTACTCGGCCCGGTGCTTTTTAATCAGTCGGGCTTCTTCTACCTAATGATCGTGCTGGTCGCCGTGGTGAGCTTCGCGCTCTTTAAGACTCGTTATGGACTGCACGTGCGCGCCGTTGGCGAGCATCCGCGTGCGGCCGCGACCGTGGGCATCAACGTCATTCGTGTTCGCTACATCAACGTCGTGCTCGGTGGAGCGATCGCCGGCGTTGGCGGCGCCGCCTTTATGGCCACGCAAGGCGAGTTTCAAGTTGGCTACACCTCGGGACTCGGTTACATCGCACTCGCCGCCTTGATTTTTGGTCGTTGGCGTCCTTCGGGCGCCGTCGTCGCGTCGGTGATCTTTGGACTGTCGGTCTATCTTTCGTACAACCTCGTGACGTACCAGGTGCCGATATCGATCTACTTCTTGGAGATGTTCCCGTACCTCGTCACGATCGGCGTCGTGGCCGGTCTCATTGGACGCGTGAGAGCACCCGCCGCCGACGGTCAGCCCTACCAGCGCGACTAGCCGAGCGCGCCAAGTCCGCCCACTACTTTGGCGGCGGCGTCCATCGCTCGCTCCAACGCCTCGAGGGGCGCCTCTCCGCTAAGGCGTGCACCGAGGTACGCACCGGTCGCCGCGTCACCGGCCCCCGTCGTGTCTAGGACCTTGTTCGCAACGGAAGGAACTCGAAACCGCTTGGCCAGAACTCCAGCCAACGCACCCTGTCCTCCGCGGGTGACGACGACTTCTCCGAAACGAAGGCACAAAAGATCGAGAGCGAGATCGACGTCACTCGACGCGCCGAGCGCGAGCGCTTCTTCCTCGTTCGCGAAAAGTTGCGTTGTCGCGCTCGTCGCCTCGAGGAACACTTCGGGCGTGACGATGCGAAGTGGTCCGACCGAACAGACGTCGACTGACGAGGCGACGCCACGCTCTCTCGCGAGCAAGAGAGCGTTCACTCCGACGGACCGAGTCGCCGGATCGAGAAGGACGTAGCCCGACACGTGCAGATGATCGAAATGGTCCTCTAGCTGTGCGCGCACGAACGCCTCGCTTAGCGAGGAGTTCGCACCGCGGTCGCTCATCATTGAGCGTTGACCGTCACTCGACACCACCGAGACGACGGTGCCCGTTGGGGAGTTCACGGTTTCAAGTAGCGGCGTAACACCCGACGCGACAAGTGCGTCGGCGAAGACGTCGCCCGCGGCGTCGTCGCCTCGTGCGCCGACGTATGCCACGTCGTGGCCACTCGCGTGCAGCGCTATCGCCACGTTCGCTCCCGACCCGCCGCGAGAGGCGCGAATATTCGCCGGCGTGTCACTCGTAGGTGCTGGCGCGCCCGTTGGTTGGACAACGACGTCGAGCATCACGTCGCCGAGGACAATGACGCGAGCCCTCACGCGAGCGCTAGCGCGAGCGAGGTCGCGATGGCGCCGGCAACGCCGGCGTTGGCCACTACCAAATCGCGATTGACTTGAACGCTCAAGCCCGCCGTGTGTCGGGCGAACTCCGCGAGTAACGCCGGGGTCACCGCCTTGCCACTGACCCCATCGAGGAGCGCCTTCGTGAGCGCACTCTCGAGCGCCTCGTCGTGAAGTTGCTTGTCCAACTCTTGAAGCTGCGCGACGGGATTCGCGACGAAGAAACCGGTGTTAGCGAACTCTCGATGACGAAGGAACGCCTGGGAGGCTTCGTCGGCGCTCGCGACGGACCAATCGATGCTAAAGCCACTGTCTCGAAGGTAGAAACCAGGAAACTGCAGCGTCTTGAAGCCGACGACGGGCACGCCGAGCGTGTCGAGTCGCTCGAGTGTCGCGCCGATGTCGAGGATCGATTTCACGCCCGACGCGACAACGAGTACAGAAGTTCGCGATAACGCGACGAGGTCAGCCGATTCGTCATAGCTCTCATTAGCGCCACGATGCACGCCCCCGAGACCACCGGTCGCCATCACGTCAATGCCGACGCCCTTGGCGATTGTGATTGTGCCAGCGACCGTCGTGGCGCCGTCCGTGCCAGCAGCAATAGCGATGCCTAAGTCGCGTGACGAGAGTTTCGTCGCGTGACGATCGGGGTCCGCGAGCTGCGCAAGTTCCTTCTCGCTCATTCCAACGACAGCGCGCCCGCCAATCACGCCAATCGTCGCGGGCACGGCGCCAGCGTCGCGCACTGCGGCTTCGCACTCTTTCGCGGCCTCAAAGTTCATCGGTGCCGGCAAACCCTGCGCGACGATGGTGGTTTCCAAAGCGACGACACCGCGACGCTCTTTGAGCGCCGTTGCTACTTCGTCGCTTACGACGACGGAAGAGAATCGAAAGTTGTTCACGCAGCGCAAAGTGTACAGTGAGGACGTGAGTTCGGCCCCTGCTATCGAGTGGGCGGAACTGCGTTCTCTCGCGCGCGACGCGACGAATAGATCGTACGCGCCCTACTCAAGAGTAACGGTCGGCGCGGGCGCACTGCGCGACGACGGTACGACGGTTGTGGGTTCCAACGTGGAAAACGCGAGTTACGGACTGACACTCTGCGCGGAGTGCTCGCTCGTGAGTGACCACATTCGACGTGGGGGCGGACGACTCGTGGCCGTGTCCATCGTCGCGGGCGACGGCAAGCCAATTTCGCCCTGCGGGCGCTGTCGCCAGCTGCTCTTCGAACACGGAGGACCCGGTCTGCTAATCGACGCCGGTGACGGCGTCGCGCCTCTGCGCTTGGATGAGCTACTGCCCGACGCCTTTGGACCAGAGGAGCTGGGGATTCGGCGAAACCCGTGAGTGAGTTTTCGGCGGTGGACGTCATCACCACCAAGCGCGACGGTGGGGTGCTCAGCGACGAGGCGATCGCGTGGGTCCTTCGCGCCTACGACCTCGGCGACGTCGCCGAAGAACAGATGTCCGCGCTCCTTATGGCGATCTTCTTCAATGGTCTCGGTCCTCGCGAACTAGGTACGTGGACGGATCGAATGATCGCTTCGGGCGAGCGTCTTGACCTTCGTGGGCTTTCGCGGCCCACGGTTGACAAACACTCAACGGGTGGCGTTGGCGACAAGATCTCACTCATTCTCGCTCCCCTCGTGGCGGCGTGCGGAGCCGCCGTGCCACAGCTCTCGGGACGGGGCCTTGGTCACACGGGTGGCACACTCGACAAACTCGAGTCGATTCCCGGATGGCGGGCGTTTCTCTCGAACGACGAGATCCGAGCACAACTCGAATCGATTGGCGCGGTCATCTGCGCCGCTGGAACAAGTCTCGCGCCCGCCGACCGCAAGCTCTACGCGCTGCGCGACGTCACCGGCACCGTGGAGTCGATTCCACTCATCTCCTCGTCCATCATGTCGAAGAAGATCGCCGAAGGAACTGAGGCGCTGGTGCTGGACGTGAAGGTCGGTCGTGGCGCCTTCATCAAAGACCTCGAACGCGCCCGTCAACTCGCCACGACGATGGTTGGAATCGGACACGCGCACGGACTAACGACCGTCGCACAGCTCACCGCAATGGACGCTCCTCTAGGTGTCGCCGTCGGCAACGCCCTCGAAGTCACCGAATCGGTCAACGTGTTGCAAGGGGAGGGACCCGCGGACGTGCGTGAGTTGACGATTGCCCTAGCGACGCTAATGATCGAGCTGGTTGGCCTTGACGTCGACCCCGCGGAGAAACTCGACGACGGCTCCGCCTACGAGGTCTATCGAGCAATGA
>DAIQOO010000002.1:25547-29178 GCA_036787845.1 Acidimicrobiales bacterium | reverse complement strand
GACCCCGCGGAGAAACTCGACGACGGCTCCGCCTACGAGGTCTATCGAGCAATGATTCACGCACAAGGTGGCGACCCTGACGCCGTCATGCCACTCGCTCCCCTTCGTGAAGCCGTCTTGGCTACAAAGAGTGGCTTCATCACGTCCGTCGACGCGCTCGTCGTGGGCGTGGCGGCGTGGCGCTTGGGCGCGGGAAGAGCTCGAAAGGAAGACCCCGTCAGCGCGACCGCCGGTGTTCTGTGTCTGGTTCGAGAAGGCGACAAGGTCGACAAGGGTCAGCCCTTGTTTGAACTTCACGCCGACGACGAGGCGCACCTCGCGATTGGACGATCAACGATTCATAACGCTGCCGTCGTTGGTGATACGAGGCCAGCGAGCACTGGGCTCTTGCTCGATCGCATCAGCAACTAAATAAGCCACCGAAGAGGAATCCTCTCGCTCAATTGAATTCGCACCGAGATTGGCTGACTACGCCTTTGGCGAAGGCAAGGACTCTCGACGGCGCGACCACGCCGAGATCAGAGAATCGCTGGTCGAACGAGGTCGCTGGCGTATCCATCCAAGTACTCCTTTTGACGAATCACTTGATCGACGAACTGTAGCGAGTGATGCCGCGGCTATTCGTAGTGACGTCGACGCGAAACTACGCCCTTTGCCTTTCGAGCGTCGCTGGCTAGCCTTGACGAATGGTCAGTACCGTCTTAACGCCCGAGCTCATCAAGCGAGCTCCCAAGGTCCTGCTGCACGAGCATCTCGACGGAGGACTGCGTCCCCAAACGGTGCTCGAACTCGCTGACGAGATTGACTACGTCGGCCTTCCCACCACCGATCCCGATGAGTTGGCCCGTTGGTTCATCTCTGACGCGCCCGGAAGCGATCTCGTTCGCTACCTCGAAGGTTTCGCCCACACGACCGCGGTGATGCAAACAAGAGATCAGTTGGCGAGGGTCGCCGCCGAGAGCGCGATCGACCTCGCTCGCGACGGCGTTGTCTACGCCGAGGTTCGCTTCGCGCCCGAGTTGCACCTTCAAGGGGGACTCACGCTCCAAGAAGTGGTGAGCGCCGTCCTGGAAGGATTCTCGCTTGGTGTGAAGGTGGCCCAGAGTGAGGGCCACGACATCACGGTGCGCGCCATTCTCTCCGCCATGCGACAAGCGTCATTGAGTGAGACCATCGCCCAGTTAGCCGTCGACTTCCGCGACCAGGGTGTCTGCGGTTTCGACATCGCCGGACCCGAGGACGGTTTCCCTCCCACCAAGCACTTGCGGGCCTTTCACCTCATCCAACGAGAGGACTTCCACCTGACGATTCACGCGGGTGAAGCCTTTGGCTTACCTTCGATTTGGGAGGCGGTGCAGTTCTGCAACGCTGAGCGACTCGGTCACGGCGTTCGCATCGCTGACGACATCACCGAGGTCGAGGGCGCGTACCGACTCGGTCGTCTCGCCAACTACGTACGAGATCGAAGGATTCCCCTCGAGGTGTGCCCCACGTCGAACGTGCACACCGGCGCTGCAGCGTCACTCGCGACTCACCCCATTGAACTGTTTCGCAAGTTGCGCTTTCGCGTGACGCTCAATACTGACAATCGACTGATGAGCGGGATCACCTTGAGCCGTGAGTTCGAAACCTGCGCGACAACCTTTGGCTGGAACTTGGACGACATGGAGTGGCTAACGTTGAACGCGGCCAAGAGCACGTTCTATGAGTTCGATCAACGTCTCGCCATGATCAACACCGTGATCAAGCCCGGGTACGCAGCGCTGCGAAACTCAGAGGCGAAGTAACGTCGCAAGATTTGCTCGCACTTCCTCAATCAACGTCGCCGCTGTGGCTCGCTGCTCGCTCAAAGAACCTTCAACCTTCGGAGTGATCTCGACGTACGCCTTCAGTTTCGCTTCCGTGCCCGACGGTCGAATGACGACGCGCCCCCTGTCCCCTAACTCCAACACCACTCCCTCGGTGGAAGCGAGTCCGTGCCAACCATCGCGTAAGTCAATGAGATTGCTGACCTTAAGTGGCCCTAACGTCGTCGGTGGATTCGCCCTCACTCGATCGACGACGCCAAGGATCACCTCACTACCGTTCGGGCCGTCAGCGCGAAGGGCAACTTGAGAAGTGGCGTGCACGCCAAATTGACGCTCTATGTCGTCGAGTCGGTCAAGGAGTGTCTGTCCCTTTTGGGCCAACTCGTGCGCCAACAAACAAAGCGCGAGGGCCGCTGAAAGGCCGTCCTTGTCGGCGACGCGACTGTCGACGGCGTAGCCCAGCGCCTCTTCGTAGCCAAAGCCCAGCGTCCCTTCGCCCGCGGCGCGAGCGATCCACTTGAACCCCGTCAACGTCGTCGCACAGCGAACGCCGTGCGTTGCCGCCATTTTTTCGAGCATGGTCGAAGAGACGATCGTTGTCGCCACCATTTGACCCGCTGACACGATCTCGTCGAGGAGCGACGAGGCCAAGAGCCAGCCAATCTCGTCGCCGCGCAATACTCGCCACGTCGCGCCATCCAACACCGCGGCGCCCAAGCGATCGGCGTCGGGATCGTTGGCGATGATTAAAGACGAGTTGCTTTCGTGTGCGGTGACGATCGCGAGATCCAGCGCACCGGGCTCTTCGGGATTGGGGAACGCCAAGGTAGGAAACGAACCGTCGGGCTTGAATTGAGTCGCGACCGGTGTCACGGCTTCGTATCCAGCGTCCGCAAACAGCTTCATCATCGTCTCGCCGCCCACGCCGTGCAGTGGCGTGTAAGTGAGAGGTAGGCCACTGCCGAAGGGAACACGAAACCGTTCCAGGAAGTGCGCCCGATACTCGCCGAGAAGTTCTGGCGCCACGAAGTAGTGACCTGGCGAAGTGCGTTCAGCCAACGTCGCGGGGCTCGCGTCGCGGGCGAAGCGTTCGACCGTCTGGTCATCGGGTGGGATTATCTGCGCGCCGTCGCGCGCGTAGAGCTTGAACCCGTTGTCCTGAGGAGGATTGTGGCTCGCCGTGATCATGATCCCAGCAACCGCGCCGAGTGCCTTCACGCAATAGGGCACGAAGGGCGTCGGAAGCGGCGAAGGCATCTCGAAAACGATGGCGCCTGCCCCGAGCAGTACTGCCACGACCTCATCGTTGAATCGCTCCGAGCCGTGGCGCGCGTCGCGTCCAACGACGACACCCTCCGATTTGTCAGCACCTATCTCGTCAAGCCACGCGAGCACGCCTTGGGTCGCACGGCGCACCGTGGCGCGGTTCATTCCCGCTGGCCCGGCCATCTCGGGACCTCGAAGACCGGCAGTGCCAAAGGTCAACGGCGAGGCGAACCGACGATCTAGTTCACGTTCATTGTCGGCGTCGAGCAGTGCCTGGAGTGTTTGGCGGTCGTTCTCGTCGGGGTCGCTGGCGATCCACGCCGTCACTTCGTCGCGCAGCATTACCTTCACAACACCGCGAGCACGTGGGCCAAGAGTGCCCCTAAGGACGTCGCGGCGGATTGGCCCGTTTCGAGCACTTCAAGGTGGTTAAGTGGTCCCGTCGCGACGCCAGCCGCGAAGTTTGAGATCAGCGAGAGTCCAAGTACCTCGGCGCCGAGATGGCGAGCGGCAATCGCCTCGAGCACCGTGGACATACCGACAAGTGTCGCGCCCAT
>DAIQOO010000002.1:23104-25447 GCA_036787845.1 Acidimicrobiales bacterium | reverse complement strand
GGCGAGCGGCAATCGCCTCGAGCACCGTGGACATACCGACAAGTGTCGCGCCCATTGTGCGGGCCATTGCAATCTCGGCGGGCGTTTCGTAGTGCGGACCGCGCAGTCCAAGGTAGACGCCTTCGCCCAATCCGTCAACGGCGCCGTGCACCGCGGCGCGAAGTCGTTCGCTGTAGAGGTCAGTGAGGTCGACGAAGCGAGAACTGTAGCCCTCGGGCGGAGAGGGGCCCTCCATCGGTGACGTGGCTGTCAGGTTGATGTGATCACGAATGAGCACGACATTGCCTGGTGGGTTCTCGCGATCAAGTCCGCCGCAGGCATTAGTGAGCACCACCAGGCGAGCGCCGGCGGCGATCACGGTGCGCACGGAGTGGACGACTTGGTGGGCACTGTTGCCTTCGTACAAATGCACACGACCAGAGACAAGGGCAACGTCTCGTCCCGCAACTTTCAACGAAAGGATTTCTCCGCTGTGACCAACAACAGTGGGCGCCACGAAACCACTCAACGACGACGTCGGCACGACGTTCGAAGGAGTACCGAGTGCGAGCGCGCCTTCCTTCCAGCCCGATCCGAGCACGACCGCGACGCCGTAGGCGTCAACGCCACTGCGCTCTCTCAGTTCATCCGCGGCCAGTTGGGCAAGTTCGTATGGATTCGTCACTACTGTCCGATCGTGTGCCACACCGTTGACGTTTCGACGAACGCGCGCAGTCGACGTAGTGACGCTGGGTCATCATGGCCAGATCGAAGTACTCGCTTGATTGATCCTGCGGCGCTTACGGCAAGTTCAGTCTCAAACGCCTCATCAAGTCCACCAAGATCAAGACCGTCGACGTCTTCGTGCTGGGCCAACGTGGGCGCGATCTCGCCGGTGATGCCGGTGACAATATTCAAAACGCCACCGGGGAAATCCGACGTTGCCGTCATTTCGCCAAGCAAGACAGCAGGCGTCGGACGTTGTTCACTCGCGATCACGACAACGGTGTTGCCGACACAGATGGGCGCAAACACCGCGTCCAAGAAGGCTTCGAGTGATGATTCTTGATCGGCGATGACCCCGACGACGCCGCTCGGCACCGGCACGGAGAAGTTGAAGAACGGTCCGGCCACGGGATTAGAGGAACCGAGGATCTGAGCGACCTTGTCGGTCCAGCCCGCGTACCAGACGACGCGATCGATTGACCTCGACACGCTTGATCGCGATTCCTTCTTTGAGAGACCTTCGCACAACGCGACGTGCTCGGCGAGTTCCTCGCGGCGCGACTCGGCCATCTCAGCCAATCGGTAGATCACTTGTCCGCGGTTGTACGCACTCTGGCTCCACCATTTGGACTGAGCTCCGCGCGCGGCGACGACCGCGTCACGCACGTCCTTTCGAGATCCTTGAGCGACGTTCGCGAGGAACGCGCCCTTCGCGGACGTGACTTCGTAACTGCGTCCCGACTCTGAGCGAGGAAAGGCGCCGTTGATGAGGAGCTTGTAGGTCTTTCGAACGTCGACGCGGGACTTAGACATTGAGGTACGCCTCAAGTCCGTGTCGACCGCCTTCACGTCCAAAGCCCGACTCGCGGACTCCACCGAAGGGACTGGTGGGGTCGAAGCGGTTGTAGGTGTTGGCCCAGATGACGCCAGCGCGGAGTCGCTCGGCGACCCAGAGCGTTCGCGATCCTTTTTCACTCCACACGCCACAGGCCAAGCCGTAGTTCGTGTTATTGGCCTTGGCGACCGCCTCTTCGGGCGTTCGAAACGTCAACACCGAGAGCACCGGGCCAAAGATCTCTTCGCGAGCGATGCGGTGCGACTGAGCCACGTCGGCAAAGACAGTTGGCGCGAACCAGTAACCCTTGTCGGGCAAGACGCACGTGCTGGTGTAGCGGGTCGCGCCTTCCACTTCGCCGTACTCAGTGAGTTCTTTGATGCGGGCCAGTTGCGCGGCAGAGTTGATTGCTCCCACGTCAGTGTTCTTATCCAAGGGATCGCCAACGCGAAGTTGATCGACGCGACGGATAAGTCGACGCAACACTTCGTCCGCGACGGACTCTTGCACCAAGAGCCGCGAACCCGCACAACAGACGTGGCCCTGGTTGAAGAAGATGCCGTCGATAATGCCTTCGATCATCTCGTCAACGGGCGCGTCCTCGAAGACAATATTGGCGCCCTTGCCTCCGAGCTCGAGCGTTAGATGCTTCTGAGTCGTGGCGACACGCTGTTGGATGAGGCGCCCCACTTCAGTGGAACCAGTAAAGGCGATCTTGTTGACGTCAGGATGATCAACTAAGGCGGCTCCGGTCGATCCGTCCCCAGTGACAATGTTCACGACACCATCGGGCAAGCCAGCCT
>DAIQOO010000002.1:19121-23004 GCA_036787845.1 Acidimicrobiales bacterium | reverse complement strand
TCACCGTTGATGAAGAGTCCGTAACTTGGTTTAAGGCGCGCTATAGAGACCGACTCGGCCGCCGGGTCGTAGGACATTGAACCCAACTGTGAATTGGCGAGTTCCCTGGTCACGTCAATCGCCACTGAATTCGTCCGGACGAACGTACGCGCCCCGGCGTTGCTTGAGACGCTGCATCAAAAGATCATTCAAAAGTGACGACGCACCAAAACGGAAACGATCGGGCGTCAGCCACGCAGATCCTGTCGTCTCGTTCACGACGACGAGGTAGCGAAGGGCGTCCTTCGAACTTCGAATACCACCGGCAACCTTGACGCCGACGAGCGAGCCCGTTGACTCAGCGAAGTCACGCACCGCTTCGAGCATCACGAGCGCGGTGGGAAGCGTCGACGAGACGCCGACCTTGCCGGTGGAAGTCTTAATGAAGTTCGCGCCACCGAGCATTCCAATCCAACTCGCGCGACGAACGTTGTCGTAGGTAACGAGTTCACCGGTTTCGAGGATCACTTTTAAGTGCGCCGCGCCACAGGCGTCCTTCACGGCGACGATCTCGTCGAAGACCTGCCCCACGCGTCCCGATAAAAACGCGCCGCGATCGATGACCATGTCGATCTCGTCAGCTCCCGCGTCAAGCGCGTCACGGACGTCGAGAAGTTTCACCTTGAGCGACGCGCGTCCCGAGGGAAAGGCCGTCGCCACACTCGCCACCTTGACACCAGACGCCCCGAGTACCGAGCGCGCGTGGGCCACCAAGTCGGGGTAGACGCACACGGCGGCGACGCTTGGAACGCTCGGGTCACTGGCGTCGGGGTGCATCGCCTTCGTACAGAGTGACGTGACGCGACCGTGCGTGTCGCCGCCCTCCAAAGTCGTCAGGTCCACCATAGAAATCGCCAGATCAAGCGCCCAAAGTTTCGTTGATTTCTTCAACGAGCGCGTTGCGAGCTTGGCGGCTCTAGCCTCAGCACCGACCGAGTCGACCCCGGATAAGCCGCTCAACATTGCCTTCAACGCGGTTTCGCTCTCCACGACCGGCCTCGTCGTGTCCGCGGGCAGTTGGACCCCACGATCATCACTCGTTACTAAGCGCAAGGGAGCGGTACTCACCTGGCACACGCTAGCAATCGTTCGTGAAGTTCACTTAATCGGTTTATTGGAATTGAGGCAGCTCGTCGGCGCTTTGGCGCTGAGCGAGCGAGGGCGCCGCGGCGTCCTTTGGACTGACGATGGCGTCACCAGAAAGTGGCCAGTTCACGTTGAGTGTCTCGTCGAAGGGACTGATATCGAGCTCCATCGCGGCGTTAAAGGGTGATGACACGAGATACGTCATAGCGGCGAGCTCACTCGTCACGCAGAACCCGTGCGCCACACCTGCCGGCAGCAGAATCGAGCGGTCCTCGCTCGCCGCCAGATGAACAATTTCAACTTGAGCGAACGTGGGCGAACCAACGCGCACGTCGACGATCACGTCATCGAGTTCGCCGTAGGCACAGGTCACGAGTTTTGCTTGGCCTTCAGGAGCGATCGAGTAGTGCAGACCACGAACGACGCCGCGCTTGGACATCGACAGATTTGCCTGTTGAATCGGAAACTCAACACCGCTCGCCTTGAAGTCACCGAGTTTGTACCACTCGCGAAAGAATCCACGCTCGTCGCTGTAGACGGGTGACTCCAGTACATAGAGTCCCGGTATCGACAGCTCGGTCACTTTCACGTCGAGCGTTCTTTCAACGGGCGCCACCAGTTCTCGTTCTCGCGATACCACTTGACAGTACGCGCGAGTCCTTCTTCGAAGTCGGTCTCGGGTCGATACCCCAACTCGTCACGAATCTTCGTCCAGTCGACGCTGTAACGACGATCGTGACCGAGTCGATCGGCGACGCGTGCAATCATCGTCTCGTCCGCTCCGCAGAGCTCTAAGAGCAGGTGAGTAATCACGATGTTCGAAAGCTCCGTGCCGCCGCCAATGTTGTAAATCTCGCCCGCGCGACCACGCTCGAGTACAGCCAATATGCCCCGACAGTGATCGTCAACAAACAGCCAGTCGCGCACGTTGAGGCCGTCACCGTACAGCGGGACTTCAATACCGTCAAAGAGATTGGTGACGAAGAGTGGAATTAATTTCTCTGGGAACTGGCGCGGTCCGTAGTTGTTCGAACAGCGCGTCACCATAACGTTGAGCCCATACGTCCTTTGATACGCCAACGCCGCGAGGTCCGAACCGGCTTTGCTCGAAGAGTAGGGCGAGTTGGGCTCGAGGAGGTGATCTTCGCGCCAAGCGCCTTCGTCGATTGATCCGTACACTTCGTCAGTCGAGACGTGCACGAAACGTTCCACGCCACCACGGCGTGCGCTCTCGAGAAGTTGTTGGGTGCCCATCACGTTCGTCTCATAAAACAACTTCGCGCCGACGATAGACCGGTCCACGTGACTTTCGGCGGCGAGGTGCAATACCGCGTGCGCACCGCTCAACACTTGATCACATAGTGCGGCGTCCGTAATGGACCCGTGCACGAAACTGACTCGTGCGTCGCGCAGTACGACCTCTAAGTTTTCGAGTCGACCCGAGTAGGTCAACGCGTCGAGCAGCACTACCTCGTCGTAGCCGAGTCGTTCTGCGTTCTCTACGAACAGTTCACTTAAGCGTGAGCCAATGAACCCGGCGGCTCCAGTAATCACAACGCGCATAGCAGTACCTCGGCCTTTAGAAAGGGGTGACTGGACTTCTATACTAATAGGGTGAAGGGAATCATTTTGGCTGGCGGTACTGGTACGCGCCTGCATCCCATCACTCGCGCGGTCTCGAAGCAATTGTTGCCGATCTACGACAAGCCAATGATTTACTACCCGCTGAGCACGCTCATGCTAAGTGGGCTTCGTGAAATTCTTCTCATTACGACACCGCACGATCAAGACGCGTTCAGCCGCTTGCTCGGTGACGGATCGCAAATCGGCATCGAGATCACCTACGTCATCCAAGACCAACCCAATGGACTCGCCGAGGCGCTCATCCTGGGCGAGAAGTTCTTAGACGGTGAGAAATGCGCGTTGATTTTGGGAGACAATCTTTTTTACGGACCAGGTCTTGGTACGCACCTGCAACAGAACACGTCGATCGCTGGCGCACTGATCTTCGCCTACCAAGTCGGTAATCCCTCAGCGTACGGCGTCGTTGAGTTCGACGACGACGGCACGGTGCTCTCGATCGAAGAGAAGCCCAAAGCCCCCAAGAGCACCTACGCGGTTCCGGGCATCTACTTCTACGACGAGCGAGCGAGTTCCTTTGCGCGCCAGCTCGTACCGAGCGAGCGCGGCGAACTCGAGATCACGGCCCTCAATAATTCATACCTGGCACTCGGCGAACTACGAGTGGAGATACTGAGTCGTGCCACCACTTGGCTTGACACCGGTACGCACGAATCACTCTACGAAGCCGGCGGTCTTATCCGCACTCTCCAACATCGAAACGGCATGCGCATCGGCGACGTCGAACAGATTGCGCGCGATCACGGTTGGATCTAGGTACACCGCGCGACGACTAGTCGCAGTGACCTCAACAAGCGTGCTACTTCGTCGACCAGCCCAGGAGCGATGCCTCGTCACCGTGCGCCAAGTACTTGTGCTTCGATAACGTTGCTCGATCGAGTGCGGCGTAACGCGACGCCATCTCGATGCCGTGACGCAGTACTTCGTCTTCGCTGGCGATCGCTTCCACGATGCCGCCTTGCAGTGCGTCGGGACCGTTGAAGCGCTTTGCGGTGGTCGCCGCCACCAGTGCCGTCGCGCGAGGCAATCGATGCGCCAAGATCGACCACAACGTCGCGTCGAGTGAAAGTCCAATCTCGGCTTCGTTCATGCACCAGTAGCCACGATCGTCGCGCAT
>DAIQOO010000002.1:13542-19021 GCA_036787845.1 Acidimicrobiales bacterium | reverse complement strand
TTCTCTCCGTCGTTCCACGTCAGAATCGCGACGGGACCTTCGTGGCGAAGTGAGATATCCATAGGGCGAGCATAGGCAACGGGCAAGTAAGTTAAGGGCGTGGACGAAGTCGAGATACCAGAACCCGACGTCTCTGAGGAGCACCCGCTCTCCGAACACTGGGTATGGGTCGGGCCTCACCGACCACCGAGTCCGCGCGTCCTCGTCGACCACATGACCTCGAAGTGGGCGTCGTCGGACGTACCTCATCTCGTCCACCCAGCGGCGACGTTCTCGGGGCAACGTCGCCTTCGACTCGCCGCGCTGTTCCCCGAAAAGACTCTCCTTATTCCGACGGGCAATTTCAAGACACGAGCGAACGACACTGATTATCGGTTCAGAGCGGGTACCGATTTCTTCTACCTCACCGGTTGCGAAGAGCCCGACGCGGTGCTCGTAATCACTCCCAATGCGTCCGGAGCGCGTTCGACGCTGTACGTGCCCCACCGTCGCGACTTTCGCACCCACGAGTTCTTTACCGACGCGCGCTACGGCGAACTGTGGGTGGGACCGCGCCGCGGCGTAGACGAAGCCGCCATCTTCTACGACATCGACGCCGCACCACTGGAGCGACTCGAAAAGGACCTCGCCTCGATCGGCGCGAGTGACGTCGTAACGCTTCGGGGCTTTGACGCGGCGGTCGACGCACTGGCCGAGGTCACCGACGACGACGACACCCTCGCCACCGCCCTCAGTGAACTACGACTCGTCAAAGACGACTTTGAGATCGCGCAACTTCAGCTCGCCATCGACGCCACCGTCAAGGGTTTCGAGGACGTGGTGCGAGCATTGCCCGAGGCGGAGGGCCGCGGCGAGCGCGTCATCGAAGGTGTCTTCAACCTGCGCGCGCGCGTCGAAGGGAACGACGTGGGTTACGACACGATCGCGGCCAGTGGCTCTCACGCGACGACGCTGCACTGGACGCGCAACAACGGCGTCGTGCGCCGAGGTGACATGTTGTTACTCGACGCGGGCGTTGAGTGCCACAATCTCTATACCGCCGACGTCACCCGCACGATGCCCGTCAACGGAGTGTTCTCACCAGCCCAGCGTCGCGTCTATGAACTCGTTCTCGCCGCCCAAAGCGCCGGCATCGCGGCGGTGAAGCCCGCCGCTCTCTTCATGGACCCCCACGACGCCGCGATGAAGGTACTCGCCGAAGGACTCTTTGAGTTGGGCATCTTGAGCGACGATCCCGCGACGGCGCTTCGAAAGGATCGACAGTTGCACCGCCGCTACACCTTGCACGGCACGAGCCACATGCTCGGTCTCGACGTGCACGACTGTGCCAACGCTCGCACCGAGTCCTATTACTTGGGAGAGTTGAAGGAGGGCTACGTGCTAACCGTCGAACCGGGCCTCTATTTCCAGGCGAACGACCTGACGGTGCCCGAAGAGTACCGGGGCATTGGCGTACGAATCGAAGACGACATCCTCGTCACCGTCAACGGCGCGAGAAACCTATCGGCGGCGTTGCCGCGAGAAGCGAACGACGTCGAGGCGTGGATGGCCGAACTCTGGGCCAAGGGCGCAACGAACCTCGGACTGTAGTGCCGCACTCGGTACGGACCTTGCGCAGTCACTGATACACAGTTTGACGCGGTGAGCGCTTCCGCCGCGAATTGTTGTGGTCCACGGTCTGTTTCCACGGGGGTTCTCTTTCTGTTGGCTTAGACACCAAACAGAATTGCAGAGCCCCGCCTTCTTCTTAGGCCCCTGTCACTACATCGTGTCCGCCACTAGCCCCCCCCGCATATCCGATGAGCCGGTAAGTTGGTGTCCTGGTGAACACCCTTACGCGCAGTAGCAAGTCGCACGAAGATCGACGACGTCGATGACGCTGCGGTCCGTGCTGCGCGCCATTGCTCACCCCCAGCTCGCCACCGAGGACCCTGGCGCAACGCCCGGCGCCCACCCCGTTCTGGCTGGACCCCTGCACGGATCGTTGCAACTTCGCCACGTCGATGCTGGCTCGTGCAACGGCTGCGAACTCGAGGTGACCTCCGCCTTTGGTCCGGTCTACGACGCGGAGCGTTTTGGCGTTCGACTGGTTGCCTCGCCCCGTCACGCCGACGCGCTCTTAGTTACCGGCCCGGTCACCAAGAACATGGTCGGTCCCCTCGAGCGAACCTTCGCGGCGATGCCCGAGCCGCGCATCGTGATCGCGCTCGGTGACTGCGCACGCGACTGCGGGGTCTTTCGCGGTGGCTACGGCGTCGAGGGCGCCGTCGGTGACGTGCTGCCCGTCGACGTGCACATTTCAGGCTGTCCGCCACACCCCGAGGCGATTATCGAGGCGTTGCGGGGCCTGACGGACCGGTGAGCAACGCGAGTCTCATCGTGACGGCGACGGCCGGTCTCGCCGCGGCGATCGCTGGTGGCGCGCTGCCGGTGAGGCGCCGTGTCGGCGCGGCGGTGCTGCTCACCTGGGGATCGTGCGCTAGCGCGATCGCCGGCGCTGTGCAGGTGCTGCACAGCGGGCACGCCCTGGTACTGCAATCCTCCGCGATCCTTCCCCTGACCGGCGTGAACTTGGCGCTGAACCCGCTCGGCGCGGTCTTCGTGATCGCGACCGCGGTGGTCGCCCTCGCTTCGACGCTCTACTGGCTCGGGTACGCAAGCCACGGACTGTCGACCCGCACCGCGTCGACCGCTCTGCCGCTCTTTGTCACGAGCATGCTGCTGGTCCCCGCCGCCGCGAGCGTGGCGACCTTCCTCGTGCTGTGGGAGTTGATGGCGTTGTCATCGCTCGTTCTGGTGCTGACTGATCAATCCCGTCGTGAAGCAGCCCGCAGTGCGGCGACGTGGTACGCCCTTATGACGCACGCGGGCGCCGCCGCGATTCTTCTCGCACTCGTGCTGCTCAGCGCCCACGCCGGCGGCCAGACCTTCGCGGACATCCAAGCGCACGCCCACCACATGTCCGGGGCGCTTCGCGCCACGGTGTTCATTCTGGCGCTGCTGGGATTCGGTTCGAAGGCCGGGGCGGTTCCCTTGCACGTCTGGCTGCCCAAGGCCCACGCCGAGGCGCCGGGTCCGGTCTCGGCGCTCATGTCCGGGGCCATGGTGAACCTCGGAATCTACGGGATCGTTCTCGTGGGCAATGTGCTGCTCGGGGGCGGACCGGTCTGGTGGTGGCTCTGCGTCAGCACCCTGGGAGTCGTGTCAGCGCTCTTTGGAGCGCTGTACGCAGCGACCAGTACCGACCTGAAGCGCTTGCTCGCCTATTCGACCGCCGACAATATGGGCCTGGTGCTGATCGCCCTTGGTGCGTCGGGAATGTTCGCCGCGACCGGCCACCAAGTGACCGCAGCGATTGCCATGGTGGCAACGCTGCTGCTCATGGTGAACCACTCCGCATTCAAAGGGACCCTCTTCCTCGCGGCCGGCTCGGTGCTGGTCGCCACCGGCACCCGCGACCTTGACCGGCTGGGCGGTCTCATGCGGCGCATGACGTTCACCGGCGCGGCGTTCCTCGTGGGGGCCCTCTCGGTGATGGCGTTGCCGCCATTCAACGGTTTCGTGGGTGAATGGCTGCTCTTCCAGAGTCTGCTGCACGGCCTACCCACTGCGAATACCGCAGTAGTGATCGCCGTATCAGTGGGTGTCGCCGCGCTGGCCCTCACCGGCGGGCTCACCGTCGCCGCGTTCGTGAAGGCCATGGGAATCGGATTCCTCGGACGCCCGCGCTCCGATGAGGCGGCGGCGGCCCACGAGGTGCCCATCACCATGCGCCTCGGTGCCGGCGTGCTCGCCACACTGTGCGTGATGCTCGGACTCGTTCCGATGCTCGTGATACCAGCGCTCGAGCGTGCCGCGCAGAGCGCGGGACTCGTTGGTGCCCCTTCCTCACTTCACGGCTGGGTCGATTTGCACCTCGCGGGCCTGCACGGTGTCCTGGCGCCCGTGCTGCTCGCCGGCGGTCTCACCGTCGCCGCAGTTGTTGTCAGCCTGGTGCGGCGCATGGCCCATCGACGTTCCTCCACCTGGCCCGCGCTGCACGCGGCTGAACCATGGGGGTCGGGTCGCGTGCTTCAAACGGCGAGAATGCAGTATACGGCGACCTCGTTCGCCGAACCACTGCAACGGGTGTTCGACGACGTCATCCGCCCCGATCACGACCTTGACGTGAGCCACGCCGCCGAATCGCGTTACTACATCGAACGAATCGCCTACCGCACCACGAATGAAGACGTCATCGAACGGGGGGTTTACCGCCCGATGATCAATGCGGTTCGGTGGTGGGGCGAGCGCGTCCGATCGCTGCAGAACGGCAGCGTGCACCGCTACCTCGCGTACGGTCTCGTGGCGCTCGTCGTGATTCTGGTGGTCGTCGCATGACCGGCTTGGCCCAGGTGAGTTCGACGGTGCTGATGGCCTTCGTGCAGATTGCCATGGTCGCCGTGGGTGGCCCTCTGCTCCTTGGCGTCATGCGCAAGGTCCGCAGCCGTCTCGAAGGGCGGGTGGGCGCACCGATCCACCAGCCACTGCTCGATCTGCGAAAGCTCCTCACCAAGCAGCGAATGCGCCCGCGCGAGGCCAGTTGGATCTTTGGAGCTGGCCCCGTGATTCTCGTCGCGACCGCGGTCGCCGTGGCGGCGATTTCGCCACTCGCCACAACTCGTCCGCCACTCGGGCAGAGTTCGGATTTTTTCGCCATAGTCCTCGTACTGCTGCTCGGGGCGGTGTTCCTCGCGCTCAGCGCCCTCGACACCGGAACGCCATTCGCCGGCATGGGTTCCAGTCGGGCCATGACCATCGGGGCACTCGCCGAACCAGCGCTACTGGTGGCGATCCTGGCCATGTCAATTCCAACGCGCACGTCGAACCTCCCGGCCCTCGTGCGTATAGGTCTCGCCCATCCCTCGGTGATCGCCAGCCCCGCGAGGATCTTGGCGCTCGGAAGCTTCCTAGTAGTGATCCTCGCCGAAAGCGGCCGACTCCCCGTCGACAACCCCAACACGCACCTCGAACTCACGATGATCCACGAGGCCATGGTCCTCGAGTATTCGGGCCCCGACTTGGGCCTCATCATCCTCGGGGAATCAATGCGGCTGGTCTTGCTTCTCGGACTGCTCGTCAACCTCTTCCTACCGTGGGGAGTGGCCAACCGCCCCGGCGCGCTCATGTTCGTGATCGGGCTCGGCGCACTCGCGCTCAAGGTGGTGGTGACCGGAGTTGCCATCGCCGTGTTTGAGGTCTTCACGGCCAAGATGCGCCTGTTTCGCTTGCCCGAGCTGCTCGCCGGCGGCTTCATTCTGGCCGTACTGGGCGCCGTGACCGCGATGGCGGCGCGATGAGCAGTTCGACCTACACCAGCGCCCTTGAACTCGCGGCCGGCCTGGTCATCCTCTGCGCCGTAGTGACGTTGTGGCGCCGCTCGCTCTCGGCCATCGTGAAGGCGCTCGCCGTCCAGGGGATGGCGCTCGGTGCGGTCGCC
>DAIQOO010000002.1:10185-13442 GCA_036787845.1 Acidimicrobiales bacterium | reverse complement strand
ACTGTGGTCGAAGTTCGCGGTGCTCGACCTCGACCAGTTACGCGAGCTGCACGACTGATGCTCGCCATCGTGATTCTTTTCATCCCCCTTATCGCGGGCGCAGCGTCAGCGGCAGTGACCTGGCGCCGTGGGGTTGGTTGGATCTGCACCGGGGCCCTGGCCTGCGTGCTGATAGGCGGCGTCGTGCTGGCCACGCAGGTCGTGCGAAAACCAGCGATCACTGCCTGGGGCGGAGTGCTGCGTGTCGACGCACTCAGCGCCTTCATGGTCATCGTCATCGGCGCCATTGGCCTGCTCGCCACCTGGCAGAGCATCCGCTATCTCGACGCCGAGATCACCTCGGGGCACTGCAGCCGCCGACACGCGACGCTCTACGCAGTGCTGGTCCAGGGGTTCATCAGCACCATGTTGCTCGCGGTGCTGGCCGGCAACGTCGGGGTCATGTGGGTGGGCGTCGAGGCCACCACCATCATCACCACGTTCCTGGTGGGCCACCGTCAGACCCGAGGAGCGCTCGAAGCCTCGTGGAAGTACATCATCATCTGTTCGGTGGGCATTGCCTTGGCGTTCCTCGGCACCGTGCTCGTCTACCTCGCGGCGCTGCACGCCGGGCCCGGCATTCACGCCACGCTCGACTGGACGTCGCTGATGAGCGTGTCCCACCATCTCAACCCCGGGGTCATGCGACTTGCGATGGCCCTACTGGTGCTCGGCTATGGCACGAAGGTCGGACTGGCTCCGATGCACAGTTGGCTACCCGACGCCCACAGCCAAGCGCCCGCGCCGGTCTCGGCGCTCATGTCCGGAGTGCTACTCACCGTGGCGTTCTACGCCCTCTTGCGCTTCAAGGCAATCGCCGACGGCGCGCTCGGGGTCACGTTTCCCCGCGCGCTTTTCGTGACGGTTGGTTTACTCTCGCTGGTAATCGCCGCCTCCTTGCTTTTGAGTCAGCACGACTACAAGCGGATGCTCGCGTACCACAGCGTCGAGCACATGGGTCTCATTGCCCTCGGCGCAGCGGCGGGAACGCCCCTCGCGATGGCCGCCGTGCTGCTGCACATCCTCGGCCACGGCCTCGCCAAGGGGGTGCTGTTTCTGGCCTCGGGTGAGATCCTGCTCGTCGAGGGAACCACGGAGATCGACCAGATCAAGGCCCTCCTGGCCCGGCGCCCCGCACTCGGGGGCATCTTCGCTTTCGGACTGGTCGCGCTGCTGGGACTGCCGCCCTTCAGCCTCTTCGTGAGCGAGCTCAACATGGCCCGGGCCGAGGTGCGGGTCGGCCTCGGGTGGGTTACCGCCATCTCACTGGTGTGCATGGCGGTGATCTTCGGCGCCGTGATGTCCCACGGGCGTCACATGCTTTTTGGCGCCCGCGCCGACGCTGAGCCGGTGCACCGTACACCGTCCATCGTTAGCGTGCCGCTCGTCGGTGCACTGGTGGGCTGCGCGGCTCTCGGGGTGCTGGCGTGGCCCCTCGACAGTCTGCTGCGGGCCGCGGCCCAGGTGATCGCGCGATGAGTATGGACCAGTCGCCCCTGGCGCGCCTCGTGGCCGAGCGGCCCGGCCGGGCCGCGGTGCGAGTCTCGCTCGACGAGTTGGTCCACGCCGCGGCGCTATTGCTGCACGACGGCTTTCGCCTCGCGCTCGTCAGCGCGCTCGACGAGGTCGAGACCCTGCGCATCGTCTACCTCTTCGTCAGCGGTCCGCCCGATCAGCGCATTGAACTGCACGTGCGCGTGCCGGCCGACCAACCCCAGATTCCTTCACTGGCCCTGTTGTCGTTCCCCGCCGGTCGCTTCGAACGCGAGATGCGCGACCTGTTCGGCGTCGAGCCGGTCGGCCACCCCCAACTTCGATCGCTGGTGCTGCACCAGCACTGGCCCGACAACTGGCTTCCGATGCGCGCCAATCCCGGTCCGCGAGGTCTCATGAACCCCGACGCCGCGTCCTACCCGTTCGCCGAAGTGGAAGGGGCGGGAATCTACGAGATCCCGGTCGGTCCGGTGCACGCCGGCGTCATCGAGCCGGGGCACTTCCGTTTCTGGGTCGTCGGCGAGACCATCGTGCGGATGAAGGCGCGACTGTGGTTCGTGCACAAGGGCATCGAGCGCCTCTTCGAGGGTCGCGACGTCACGCACGCGCTCGGCCTGGCCGAGCGAATCTCCGGCGACAGCGCCGTGAGCCATTCGCTGGCGTTCTGTCTCGCGTTCGAAGAGGCCCGCGGCATCGATGTCCCGACCCGGGCGGGCGAACTGCGCGCCGTGCTGGTCGAGCTCGAACGTCTCTACAACCACGTGGCCGACATCGGCGCCCTGTGCAACGACACCGGCTTCTCTTTGGCCAACGCACGGGCGTTGACCCTGCGCGAACGGCTCCTGCGACTCAACGAATCGGTCACCGGCCATCGCCTGCTGCGCGGTGGCGTGTTCGCTGGCGGCGCGTCGCTGCGCGCGCTGCCCGGCGCCGGCGACTTCGAGGAGATTCGCGAGCGGTTCCACGAAGTAGTCGACCTGGCGCGCTCGAACAGCATCGTCATGGACCGGTTCACCGGCACCGGCGTGCTCGCGACGAGCCAGGTCCGTGACCTCGGCGTGCTCGGCGTGGCGGCGCGCGCGTCGGGCGTGAATCTCGATGCGCGAATCGCCCACCCGTTCGTGGATCTGCCCTCGACGTTCGAGCAGTCGCGCCACGACGCGGGCGACGTGCTGGCTCGATTCGAGGTGCGCTGCGATGAAGTGGACAGTTCGCTCGACCTGTTGGCCGACTACGCGACGCGCGAGGGTCCCCTGTCGGCCAGTGCGCCGGAGCCGGCGCCCGGCACCGGGGCCCCCGGACAGGGCTCGGGCATCGTCGAAGGATGGCGGGGCACCGTGGTGCACCGAGTCGAGGTGGCGCGCGACGGGACCCTGACGCGGGTCAAGGTCGTCGATCCCTCGTTCATGAACTGGCCGGCGCTGCCACTCGCGCTGAGCGAGACGATCGTGCCCGACTTTCCGCTCGTCAACAAGAGCTTCAATCTTTCGTACGCGGGAAACGACCTCTGACGAATTTGTCGCCAATGACGTAGTCAGATGCTGTCGCGCTCGTCGCTGGACGTAAGAGTTCCATAAGTACGTGACGGTGGATGTTTAGGGAGTTCTTCTGGTAGCTCCAAAGTGAACTTAGTTACGTTCTCTAACTTGTGTACGTGTTCGAAATGGTTTCGGCGCACGCAACTTTTAGAGGAGTTGAAAATGTTATTGGTCACCTTGATATCC
>DAIQOO010000002.1:5833-10085 GCA_036787845.1 Acidimicrobiales bacterium | reverse complement strand
GAGGGGTCGGCGAGCTCGAAGGTTGGATACCGCTTGATGAACTCTTCAATCGCGACGCGAAGTTCCATTCGGGCCAGATTTGATCCTACGCACCGGTGAATGCCCAGTCCAAAGGCTGCGTGGCGATTGACCGCTCGGTCGATAATGAACTGATCGGCGTCGACGAAGGCTTCGGGGTCACGGTTGGCAGCTGGAAATCCCAACAAGACCCAGTCGTCCTTCTTCATCGGACAGCCATAGAAGTCGAAGTCTTCTTTCACCATTCGCGCCATCGTCACCGGTGCGTAGAAACGCAAGAACTCTTCGACGGCGACTGGCAGTAACTCTGGCTCGTTCACCAGACGCGCGAGATCCTCCTGGTGCGTCGCCAAGTGCCAGATCGCCGATCCAATCGCCGACCAGGTGGTGTCAATGCCCGCCACCAGGGTGAGCACCATTGTGCCGCGCACGTGCTGGAGCGACAGCTTCTCGCCGTTGAACTCAACGTTCAGTAGATAGTTCGTGAAATCGTCGCGCGGATTCGCCAAGTGGTCTTCGATCTGCGTGTCGAAGTACTCGGCCATGGGCAAGAACAATGGGCCCCGCACCTCGGAAGGCAAATCGACGAGGTCGAGCACTAGGTGGACGAACTCTCGAAAGAGATCCTCGTCGCTCTCTGGAAAGCCCAGCATCTTGGCGATGACGCCCGGCGAGATGTACTGGGCGTAGTTCGAACTCGCGTCAAAGACGCTTCTGTCACCGAGCGCGTTCAAGTGCTTGGTGCAGAGATCGCGCACTTGGGGTTCGAGTGCGTTGACGGGACCGGGCGCGAAGGCCGGCAAGATGAGCCGACGAGCGAAACGGTGAAAGGGCGGGTCCGAAGTGATCGGCGGCGCGCCGCCCATCGGCGGGGGCGGCGCGTTCTCGGGGTTCTTGTTATTCGTGATGACGACGAAGCGGCTCGTGAAGTGCTCGGTGTCGTTCGCGACTGAGGACACCATTTCGTGGGTCGTAGGAAACCAGGCGCCGCCGTAACGATCCGTGTGCGCGACCGGACAGCGCTCTCGAAGGTCCTCCCAAATGGGATAGGGGTCGTTCACCCACTGAGGGTCGGTGTGATCCCAGTCGATCGCGAAGTCGTCGACCGGACGCTTGGCGTCGAGGTCAGTCACTACTCAACTCAAGATTCGTAACGGTAGGTTCCTTGGACCGCGGACCTGACCTTGCGCCCAGGTCACTTCCTTCTTGTTCGCGACTTCGAACGACGGGTAGCGCTTGATGAACTCTTCGATCGCTACGCGCAGTTCCAGGCGCGCGAGGTTGGATCCGACGCAGCGGTGAATCCCGAGACCAAAAGCAACGTGACGATTCGCCGCGCGGTCGATAATGAACTTGTCGGCGTCCTTGAAGACGACCGGGTCGCGATTCGCGGCTGGAAAGCCGAGCAAGATCCAATCGTCCTCTTTCATTGGACAGCCCAGATAGTCCATGTCGGACTTCACGAGTCGCGCCATGGTCACCGGCGCGTAGAAGCGAAGGAACTCTTCGATGGCGACGGGCATGAGATCGGGCTCGTTCACGAGTCGAGCGAGGTCGTTTGGATTCTGCGCGAGGTGCCAAAGCGAGGCACCAATCGCGCCCCACGTCGTGTCGATACCCGCGACGAGAATCAGCACCATGGTGCCAAAGACGTGCTCGACGGCCAGTTTCTCTCCGGCGATCTCTGCGTTCATTAAGAACGTCGTCAGGTCGTCGCGGGGGTTCTCTTCGTGGTCGAGAATTTGCGCCTCGAAGTACTCCTGAACCGGTACGAACTGTTCGATGCGCTCTTCCATGGGCAAGTCGACCGCTTCGATGATGATGTGGACCATTTGGATGAACTTCTCGGTGTCCGCTTCGGGAAAGCCGAGCATCTGGCGAATTACCGAGGGCGGGATGTTGCGCGCGTAATCAAGCGATCCGTTGATGAACTCTTGACCCGCGACGTCGTCGAGCAGGCGTACGCACAACTCTCTAATTTGGGGCTCGAGCGCGTTCACGACACGCGGCGAAAACGCCGGAAGGATCAACCTGCGAGCGATCTGGTGAAAGGGCGGGTCCGAGGTGATGGGTGGCGCGACACCAATGGGCGCGGGCAGGTCTTCCTCGGTGGGGCGACCGTTACCAATAACGACGTTGCGACTCGTGAAGTGCTCGGTGTCCTTGGCGACCGCACTCACGCCCGCGTGCGTTGCGGGGAACCACGCGCCGCCGTAGCGATCGGTGTGCGCGACGGGGCACCGCTGACGTAAGTCTTCCCAGATGGGATAAGGATCATTCACCCACTCAGGGTCGGTGTGATCCCAGTCGATCGCAAAATCTTGAACGGGGAGCTTGTCGGTCACGTCTACTCCTCGATGAAGATTGCGTGCTCGGGGCAGTTCGCCTGAGCGAGCCGTGCCAGTTCCATCGTGTCGACACTGAGCGTGCCCTCGCCAATCACAACCCCATTGCCGAGGTCGTCAAAACCAAAAAGACTGGGCGCGATCGAGAAACAGCGGCCTTGTCCCTGACAGAGATCAACGTCGATGACTACCTTCACTTCTCCCCCTCCTTATTGGTTGTCCAGACATTACTACCAGGTAACAGGAAAAACGATACGTATTTCGCCCTTCTACTCCGTCTCAATCTCCTCGCGACTGATGCCCAAGAAGTACAGCACCGCGTCGAGGTAGGGCACCGAGAGCGCGGCGTCGGCGTGCTCTTGGACCACGTCCTTCGCGTTAAAGGCAATGCCGAGTCCGGCGACCGACAACATGTCGATGTCATTCGCGCCGTCACCCACGGCCACGGTCTGCTCTAGGGGAACACCCACTTCGCTGGCGAAGTGGCGAAGGGCTCGTGCCTTTCCAGCTCGGTCGACGATCTCGCCCATCAGATTGCCCGTCAAGACGCCGTTGACGATCTCGAGGCGGTTGGCTTCGTAGAGAAGCACGTCCAACGATTCGAGCAGGGGGGCCAGCACTTCGACGAATCCGCCCGACACGACGGCGGGCACGTAGCCAAGTCGCTGCAGGGTGCGAATCAGTGTTCTGGCGCCGGGCGTCAGGCGAAGTTGGGCTCTCACGTCGTCGAGCACGCTCGCGGGAAGACCCGCCAGCAGGGCAACGCGCTGGCGAAGAGCTTCGGCGAAATCGATCTCTCCGTTCATCGCGGCCGTGGTGATGGAAGTAATCTCATCGGCCCGTCCCGACGCGGCGCCGAGCAGATCGATCACTTCGTCTTGGAGCAACGTTGAGTCGGCGTCGAGCACGACGAGGTGCTTTGCGCGTCGGTGCAGGCCGGCGCGCTGCACCGCGAGGTCAAGACCTCCGTCCTTCGAAACGGCCGTCAACGCCGCGCGCAACGCCGCGTGATCGGGGCCGAGCACGATGAGCTCGTAGCAATCAACGGGGTAGTTCGCCAGATGCACAATCCGCTCACAGGTCGCGCCGCTCGTGGCGATTACATGAAAAATCGACTCGAGTTGACCAGCGCTGATCGCGGGCGCGAGCAACGTCACGAGGAGCCGACGACCCGCCATGGTGTCGGTCGGGGTCACCTCTTGTACCTGGACGGTGATGCCCTCACCCTCGATGGTTCTTGCGAGCAGTGCGGCCGTCAGCGAGTCGTGCGTGAGATTCGACTCGCCACTCACCTCAGCACAAAGCACGAGCGTGCCGCGAATGGTTATCTGCGCGACGTCCATGAGTTGCACGTCGACGTTCGCCACCGAGTGCAGCGCACGAAAGAGCTCGGCGCCCACGCCTATGCGGTCGGGGCCACTTACCGTGACGAGGAAGGTCGAACGAGACATGGATAGAGCGTAGAGGCTTGGCGCTCGTGACTACTTCTCGTCCTCGGCTTCACGCAGCGCGCGCACCTCGGCGACGTGCACGTCGGTACGTGCGTCAAAACTCCAGAGTGACGGCAGCGCCGCGGTGACGACGCCCACCGAACCAGTGCAGGCCAGCCCACCGAAGGTGAGCGAGAAGCGCAACGTCGTCCACGCCGCCATCACGCCGGCGCGGAACTGTCCGGCCGTTGGGCCGAGGGAGTACGAGATCATCTCTATGCCGGCCATTCGGCCGCGCACTTCGGGCGGAATGGACTCGTTCCACATGGTGCTGCGAAAGATGCCACTTAACGCGTCGGCGCCACCACCTATGGCGAGACCAATCAACACGAGCCACAACGACGACGAGTAGCCAAAGAGCGCGATACCGAGTCCCCATATCGCGGCCGACACCACGAC
>DAIQOO010000002.1:0-5733 GCA_036787845.1 Acidimicrobiales bacterium | reverse complement strand
GAGAGCATCAACACCTGCTCCATCGAAATAATCAATCGCCGCCGATTCAGCCGGTCGGCCAACACCCCACCGTAAAGACCAAAAAACACGAGTGGCGCCAGCTCAGCGAGGCCGAGTGAACCTACCGCCAACGTCGAGTGCGTGAGTTGTTTGAGTTGGTACGGCACCGTGACGAAGGTGGCCTGACTCCCGAGCGCCGTGATGAAGCCCGCCACGTACAGGCGTCGATACTGTTCTGAGACACGTAGCGGCGTGAGGTCAATGCCAAAGACGCCCTGACTCACGCTGGACCCGCCAGCCAACCTTCACTCGAGTCGTAGTGACGAAGCACCTTGGCCGGCACGCCCCCCAAGACGACGTGGTCGGGAAACGAACCACGCACCACGGCGCCGGCCGCGACTGTCGTATTTCGTCCGAGTGTCGTTCCCGGCAATATCACGACGTTCGCGCCGAGCCAACTCCCAGAGCCGATCTTCACGGCCGCTTCACTCGGTCGCTGCCAACCCACGGGCACGCCAATGTCCTCATAGGAATGATTCTGGTCCGTGATGTAGACGTAGGGACCGGTTTGGATATCGTCACCAAGCTCGATCGACCAGTGGCCAATGATATGAGAGCCCCTTCCGATCACGCAGTGACGGCCAATGCGCACGGTGGGTGAAGCAAGCATGATCTGATCACCGTTGATGCCCGCGGTGAGACAGACGTTGGGACCTATCAGGGTCTCGTCACCAATGGAGAGGTAGCGCTCGTTATAGATGACGCCTTGGGGCGCCATGAGCGCGGCATGCTCGCCGAAGTAGTAAAACTCGCGCGCGTAGTCATCGTCGGGTCCAACTATCGCCACCTCGTTGAGGTAGCGCCGTAGCGAGCGAACGCAAGATCCGAGAAAACGTCGGAATCGGAGACGAAATGGCATCTCGGTCACGCTACCTCTGGGCCGTCGCCCTTACGAGACGACGGCCCGGGGTGCAACCAGCTAGTCGAGACTGAGCGGTGCGTCGATGTCGAGAGCGTCCGTGGTGCCAACGACGTCGGGTAACAGAGCGCTGGCCATTTGAGCACGCACGCGTTCGTCGATCTCGGCCATTGTCTGGGGGTTCTCGCGCAGGAACGTTTTGACGTTCTCTCGACCTTGACCCATCTGCTCGCCCTCGTAGGTGAACCAAGCGCCAGCCTTCTTCACGAAGCCCAACTCCACCGCGACATCGAGCACCGATCCCTCGCGGCTAATGCCCTGGCCGTACATGATGTCGAACTCGGCTTGGCGAAAGGGAGCCGCGCACTTGTTCTTGACGACCTTTACGCGAGTACGGTTCCCCACCACTTCGGTGCCGTCCTTAATCGACTCGATGCGTCGAATGTCAAGTCGTATCGACGCGTAGAACTTAAGGGCCCTTCCGCCAGGGGTGACTTCAGGATTTCCATAGACAACTCCGATTTTTTCGCGAAGTTGGTTGATGAAAATCGCGACCGTGTTCGACTTCGAAAGTCCACCAGTCAACTTACGCAGCGCTTGACTCATAAGTCGAGCTTGCAGGCCCATGTGACTGTCGCCCATTTCACCTTCGATCTCAGCGCGTGGCGTCAGCGCGGCCACCGAGTCGATGACGATGACGTCCAACGCGCCGGAGCGAATGAGCATGTCGACGATTTCAAGGGCCTGCTCGCCGGTGTCCGGTTGGCTAATCAGAAGATCGTCGACGTTCACACCAATCGCGCGCGCGTAGACCGGATCCATCGCGTGTTCCGCGTCAATGTACGCGCACACTCCACCGTTGCGCTGGGCCTCGGCGACGACGTGCATCGCGAGGGTTGACTTACCAGACGACTCTGGTCCGTAGAGCTCGACGATGCGTCCCCTTGGTAGTCCGCCAATACCGAGCGCCATGTCGAGCGCGAGCGCGCCAGTTGGAATCGACTCGATATTGAAGTTCATGGTCTCGCCCATGCGCATGATGGAGCCCTTGCCAAACTGCTTCTCTATTTGCCCGAGCGCAGCCTCGAGGGCCTTCGCGCGATCATCCGTTGCCATTACATTCTCCTTCTTCTTTGTCATCAGGGGCACACTAGAAATCCCCTGTGACATCGGTCGGCCTCCACCTAGGATTTAGAGTACTACGAACACTTGTTCGTACCGAGTATTTCTTTGCGAGAACTTTGCTTGAAATTCTCGCACTACGCAGACGTGGCGCGTCGCCGCGCCCACCAGATCCCAAACGTGCCGGCGCTAGTCGACCATCGCCTGATAAACGAAACGCTGAAGTTCACGGCGCACCGGGTAGGTCCCACTCGGCAGTAGTTGGGTGAAGAAACTCACCGTGAGATCCTCAACCGGGTCGACCCAAAAGGCTGTGGAGGCAGCGCCGCCCCAGGCGAAGCTCCCCTCGGAAGTCAGCGACTTGTTCTTTCTTTGATCAACGACGACCGACATGCCAAGACCAAAACCAATGCCGGCGTAACTGGTCTCAGAGAATGAGTCGATCGCGGATTCCTCTAAGTCCTTGTCGTCGGGCAAGTGATTCTCGGTCATGAACTCCATTGTCCGACTCGACAACAGTCGAACTCCGTCGAGCTCTCCGCCGCGCAACATCATGGTCATGAAGCGGTTGTAGTCGTACGCGGTAGAAAGAAGTCCACCGCCGCCGCCGAGAATCTTGGGTGGATGCGCGACGCTCTTAGCGAGTTCCTCGTGGGGGTAGGAGTCGCCGTGGGCCGGCACGTAGAGCATGGCCAGTCGATCGAGCTTCTCTTCAGGGCACCACCACTCGGTGTCTTTCATGCCGAGCGGATCGAAGATCCTCTCCTTCATGAAGACGTCGAGCGGCTGACCACTCCAGATCTCAATGAGGCGACCGAGCACGTCAAAGGAGACCGAGTAGTTCCACTTTTCGCCCGGTTGGAACACGAGAGGGCTGGTGCACCAGTCGTCGACGGCTTGGGCGAGGTCCGCACCCTTGGCGAAACCAAAGTCGTAGCCCTTTGCGCGATAGATCGCGTCGACGGGGTGAAGGTAATGAAAGCCGTAGGTAAGTCCACTCATGTGCGTCAACAGATGGTGCACTCGAACGGGCTCCATCGAGGGCACGGTCTCGGGGCTCGTCGCGGTGCCACCTTTCCACACCCGTGGTTCACGAAGAGTGTCGATCCATTTTCCGACCTCATCCGTGAGGTCGAAGTGACCCTCTTCGTAAAGCATCATCACCGCGATCGCAGTGATTGGTTTCGTCATCGAATAGATGCGCCAGATCGTGTCGTCGGTGACCTCAAGTCCCCGTTCGCGGTCGCGGTCGCCGCCCTTATCGCTCCAGATGAGCTGACCACCTCTGGAGACGGTCGCGAGCCAACCGGCGAGTCGTCGACTCTCCACGTACGAATCAAAAAACGGCTTTATGCGCCCGAGCCGCTCGGGTGAGAACCCAAACGCCGACGGATCAACTTCCACTTGGAGTAACGACATATTCCCCACTTCCTTACGCGAGACTAGATGAGAAGTTACGTCGTGCGTTCGAGCGCGCGACGAAGCACGTCGAGGGCGCTGATGGCACTGTAGGCACGAACGCGGGGTCTGTCCCCTGGCAAGCGAAGCGCCACGTGCTCGACACTCGCGCCGAGGTCGAGTCCGACAAAGACCGTACCGGGAGTTTGACCGTCTTGTTCATCGGGTCCGGCCACGCCCGTCACGCTCAGTCCGACGTCAGCGCCGAGTAACGTTCGCACGCCACTCGCCATCGCTTCGGCTGCTTGCGCGCTCACTACCGGCCCCTCGGGTACGCCCAGCAGATCAAACTTCACCTGCGACGCGTAGCTCACGACGCCACCGCGAAACCAGGTCGAGGCGCCCGCGACGTTCACGAGACGGCTCGCGATCAGTCCACCCGTCAGTGATTCGGCGACGGCCAAAGTGCGATTCCGCGACGTAAGCAGTTGAGCCACGACGTCCTCCATTGATTCGTCGTCGACGCCAAAGATGATGTCACCAAGACGCTCGTTGATAAGCGCGCGAACCTCGCGTTCTTCTTCGGCCACTAAGTCCAGCGCTTGTTGGTCGTCGTCGCCCCTCGCGGTAACACGCACCTTTATCCCTTCGATGCCCGACGCGAGGAACGCGATCGTCACGCGTTCGTCGTTGGCGAGCGCGTCGAAACGTTCCCCAACCGCCTCGGCGAGCGCGGACTCACTCGCTCCCCACGTGCGCAACACTCGACTTCGTATGACGGCGCTCTGACCAGCGCGACGTTGACGCTCTAGAAGATCGGGCAGGATTGCGCGTTCGAACATGTCGGTCATCTCATAGGGCACGCCGGGCACGGCGTAGACGACCTTGAGTCCCACCGAACAGATGAGACCTGGAGCGGTACCGCGCGTCTGGGGAATAATCGTTGCCCCGCGGGGGACGTCGGCCTGTAACAAGTTGTTGTCGGGCATGGTGCGTCCGCGCGATTCGAACATCGCCTTGATCGTCGTAACGAGTGCCTGGTCGCGCTCCAGTGGCACGTTCATCACTTCGGCGAGCGCGGCGCGAGTGATGTCGTCTTGAGTCGGACCAAGACCCCCGCAGACGATCATCGCGTCGCTTCTCGCGAGTGCGGTGCGAAAGGCCAGCACTATTCGATCGTGGTTGTCCCCCACGTGTTGGTGAAAGTGCGACGAGATGCCGTTCGCCGCTAACTTCTCGCCCAACCACTGCGAGTTCGTGTCGGGAATCTGTCCGAGTAAGAGTTCGGTGCCAACAGCAACGATCTCAACGCGCACGCGCGACGACCTTCTTGCCGACCGCGTAGTACCGCCAACCCGTGTACAACGTCAAGACGACGGCCACCCAAATCGTCGTCGTCGCGATCCACAGGTGGTGCGCAGTGATCGGAATGACGCAGAACGCAATCGCCCAGTCTTGGATGAACGTCTTCCATTTCGCGAGTTGACTCGCGGGAATCGAGATGCCCAGCTTCGCGGATTTCGAGCGATAGACACTCATCCATATCTCACGCAAGGTGATAAGTATCGCTGGAATAACGAACGACGTCACGCCGTGGGGACGCGCGAGGATGATGGCGTAGAGCCCGCCGAGCACGATGACCTTGTCGGCGAGGGGATCGAGGAACGCACCCGACGTGGTGGTGCCATGCCGACGAGCGACGATACCGTCGAAGTAGTCCGACATCGCGGCCAGTAGTCCCACCAGTGTCGTCCACCACGAGATGCGATGAAAGACGATCAAGTAGATGAACACCGGCGCGACGAGCAGTCGAAAAATAGTCATGAGGTTCGCCGGCGTCATCAACGCCGTAGGACCGTAGGTGCGCTCTCCACTCATAGCGCCACCGCTTCTAAGTCCGTGCCGTGGCTGGCCACGATCTCACAATCCACCATTGAACCCACGATAAGTGACGGGTCGACCATAACAACGCCATCGATCTCGGGGCACTCGCGAACACTTCGGCCCACGCCAACGCTGTCAATGAGAATCTGCTGGCGCGTCCCAACCAGTGCGTCACGTTTGCGCGCGGTGATGGCGTCTTGCAATTCAGAGACTTCGCGCAGTCGCTCGAGCGCGAGTTCGTGCGCGACGGGCGCGTCGAGATCGTTGGCGTAGGTTCCAGCTTCTGAGGAGAACGTGAAGAATCCTGCCCAGTCGAGCTGCGCGGCTTCGATGAAGTCCAATAGCGCTCGTTGATCGTCCTCGGTCTCGCCGGGGTACCCCAAAATGAACGACGAGCGAAACGCGGCGTC
>DAIQOO010000045.1:0-13089 GCA_036787845.1 Acidimicrobiales bacterium | reverse complement strand
CGATTCGATCGTGGGACAGCGCCGCAGAACTCTTAGGCGACGAACTGAACAGCGAACGAGACGAGGGTGATGAGGCCGACGGCGCGAGTGGCCCCGGTCAAGGTCGAGGCCTTGGGGGAGGAGCCGCCGGCTCGATGAGCGCTCAAGAGCTTGCCGAAATGCTTTTTCGAGCGCTGCGCGACGGTGATCGTGACGCGATGCGCCGTGGCGCGAGTGAAGCGGTCACGCGTTACTCGGGTATGGAGCCCGGGCGACCCGTTGGCGGTACGTACTACCTCTATCGCACGTTGCGAAACCTAGAGCTCGAGACGCTCGAACAGCGGCTACTACAAGGGACGCTTGTTGAGGATCCCGATGAACTCGCTCATCGACTGGCGCGCGACGAGGTGACGTCCCGGATCGAGCAGCTAAAGGCTGAGATCGAACGCGAAATACGAGAACGCCTCGTCGACGATCGCGGTTCGAGCGCGCTGGCGAAATCGGTGCGCAAGCCGCTGCCCGAAGACCTCGACGTGATGCACGCCAATCGTGACGAGATGGCCCAACTCGAGCGCGCACTTCGACCTCTAAGTCGAAAGCTCGCGGTGCGGCTGGCGCGCAAGCGCCGCCGGCGCCGCCGCGGACCCGTTGATCTACGACACACCGTGCGGCGCAGTCTTTCGACGGGTGGCGTGCCCATTGACCTGCGGTTCAAGCCGCCGCGACCGGCCAAACCCGAGATCTTCGTGATCGCCGACGTGTCGGGTTCGGTCGCCTCATTCGCGCGCTTCACGCTGCATTTGGTGCACGCGATCAGCTCACAGTTCTCCAAGGTGCGCAGTTTCGTCTTCGTCGACGGCCTCGACGAGGTGACGCGACTCTTTGACGGTGTCGAGGATCCCGCCGACGCCGTCGCGCGCATTAACGCCGAAGCCGACGTGATCGCCTTTGATGGTCACTCGGACTACGGGCGAGCTTTGATGACGTTTCACGACACCTACGCGAAAGATCTCACCAAGCGATCGACGGTGTTGATTCTTGGTGACGCCCGTAACAACTACCACGAGGCCCACGCTGAAGTGTTGGCGGATCTGCACTATCGGGCGAAGGCCGTCTACTGGCTGAACCCCGAACCGACGAGTTACTGGAACAGTGGCGACTCGATAGTTAGTCAGTACGCCCCGTACTGCGATCGGGTGATCGAATGTCGTACCTTGCGTCAGCTCGAAGCGTTCGTGGGTGAACTCGCGTGAGTAACGCTGAACTCTTACCGCCCGTAGGCTTTCGCCAGCGCGGGCCTCTGCCGACGGGCACGCGCTTGTTATTGATTCGTCACGCCGAGAGTGCTGCGAACGAGCGCGGGCTCGCGGGGGGACCACTCGGCGATGGTGGGCTCACCGATCTCGGTAGAGCACAAGCGAACGCGCTCGCCACTCGTCTGAGGTTGACCAGCGAACTCGTCGGCGCCGCCGCGTTCTATACGTCGACGTTGCCCCGAGCGATCGAGACCGGCGAGATCGTCTTTCGTGCCATCAACGCAGAACTTTCCGTGATTGCGGATGAGTCACTTTGCGAACTCGGCGTCGGCGAGGCTGACGGTCTTTCATGGAGTGAGATCGCAGCACGCTATGAACCCGTCGACTGGAACGTCGATCCTCATGCAGTCAACGTGCCAGGCGGCGAATCCCTCATTGCGTTCTTCGAGCGCTGTGTACGAGCGATAGAACGACTCGTCGAACGTCATCCCCGTCAGTTGGTTGTGCTGGTCGTACACGGAGGATTCATCGAGCAAGCGATGAAGTACTACCAGCGACTCGACGGTCGCGTGCGGCTACAACCTCGCATCGAACACTGCTCGATGACCGAGATTGAATTTGATGGCGATCGACGACGGCTTCTTTGCTACAACGATCTTGCGCCCGTAGTTGCAGTTGACTAATCGACGTTCGACGTCGCAGTAGAAATCTCCCGCACGCTGAAGTTTCATCCTTGCCGTCAGCGTGCCAACGTCTCGGGCGTGTCGCGCGAACGTAAAGCCTGAGAAAAACTTCTCGTGACGAGGCGCAAAGCCCATTGACCTCGCTAGAAATGAGGCGAAAAGCTGGGAATGTTCGATGTCCCGTGACGCACCTCTCGGCGACCATCGTCGTCTACTGGTCTTCATTCGTTCGGTAACAAAATGACTGGTAGTTGCACTTAGAACATTAGCGAGTGCGTGGTGCAAAAAGCAAGGGCGCTCGAAACACGTGCTAACGAACCAATAAACACAGAGTGCGCACGCGCATCACGTTGGTGAATTGAATTGGTTCACTGACATCAACATCGCGTCGCATCGAATTCTTTGTCAACACTTTGTCAACACTTTGTCTAGTGATCATTGCGTGACGTAGTGCATATTCACTACGACATGTTTAAAAAAAAATTCTGTTGCAAAATTTTAACCTCGTTAATTGTGAATCCGCTGTGTTCATGTTGCGTACACAAATCACTATGGAAAAACAGAAAACGCTGTGGGAGACTTTGTTTCAGTAGAGCGTCAACGTCGACGTGTTCTCGCTGAGTCAGATTTCCTCAAGTAGTTGTTGGGTTTAAGGAGTTGACGTGGCATTTAAGAAAAAAAATCGAGAAGCCCATCACCTAAAGCGTGACGCAAAGAACGACGTAAACACACCGCGGCAAGAGGGTGTGAACAACAGTTCAATACTCTCTAGTACCTCGGTCGTATCTCCACCTCAAGAGGCGAGCGCACTCGAGGCTGCGTTGCGTGACGTGTTTGCCGGAACGTCAATTGGTTTAATCGGCGAGAAGTTGATCGAGAAAAACCTGGTCACTCCGGCTCAACTCTCGGGCGCCTTCGAGGTGCAACAGCGGTCGGGCGGCTTGTTGTGCGAAGCACTCATCTCTTTGGGAGCGCTTTCCGATGTCGCGTTGGCGCACGCTGTGGCGGAGAGTTTCGGTTTCGAAATGGCCGAGCTCCGTCGTACGACGATTGAAGATGACGTACTCATGCTGGTTGAAGAGTCAATTGCTCGCGAGCATCGTGCCATACCACTTCGAATTGACGATGGTCAACTTGTCGTCGCCATCGCGGAACCAAGTGACGAACTTAAAGATCTGTTCACGTCGATCAGTTCCATGCCCGTTCGCTTCGTCGTCGCGCCGCTCAGCGACGTACGTTGGGCGGTTGACACCAACTATCGATCGATCGCCCAAGTGCACAACCTCGTGCAGGCGTTTCAGTCAGTTGAAGTTTCGCGCAAGAGGTCAAATGATTCCAATGATGTTGAAGTGGTCGGCGACGACGCGCCCATCGTTCAAGTTGTAGACAGAATCCTGACCCAAGCAATGCGTGATCGTGCGTCGGACGTGCACATTGAGCCTTCCGACGAAGTAATCCGAGTGCGTTTCCGCATTGACGGTGCGCTAAAAGAGATCATTCAATTGCCCGCGTCGATTGGCCCGGGATTGGTTAGTCGCATCAAAGTCATGGCCAACATGAACATCGTCGAGCGCCGACGTCCGCAAGATGGTCAGCTGGCGATCACGATTGACGGTCGTGAAGTCGACGTTCGTGTCTCGACGGTCGCCACCATCATGGGTGAGAACTGCGTACTGCGAATCCTTGACAAAACTCGTTCGGTCCTTAGTTTGAAGGAGTTGGGAATGCCCGCCGACACGTACGCCACGTACTCCAAGATGGTGCGCGCACCCTTTGGCATGGTGCTCTGTGCGGGTCCGACGGGCAGTGGGAAAACCACCACGCTGTACGCCACGCTCAGTGAAGTCGCGAACCAGACCGTGAACGTGATGACGATTGAAGACCCGGTGGAGTACGTCTTCCCCTCGATCAACCAGATCCAGACCAATGAACAGGCGGGTTTGACGTTCGCGACGGGGCTCAAGTCGATTCTGCGACAAGACCCGGACGCAATTTTGGTCGGTGAGATTCGCGACGTCGAGACAACCCGCGTCGCCGTGCAGTCCGCCTTAACCGGTCACTTCGTCGTCTCTTCCTTGCACGCCACCGACTCGGTGTCGGCCCTGCACCGATTCTTGGATATGGGCATCGAGTCGTTCTTGGTGGCGTCGTCGGTGCTCGGCGTCGTCGGCCAGCGTCTCCTGCGGAGGATTTGCCCTTCGTGCAAGACGCAGTACATACCGAGCGACGAGGAGCTGGCGTTTTTCGAAGACTCGATCGTACCAACCAAGAGTGTGTTCTACCACGGTACGGGTTGCAACTTCTGCACAGGGACGGGCTACAAAGAACGAATTGGCGTGTACGAGTTGCTCGTCATGACCCCGGAGATCAAGCGGCTCGTCGTGGGCTGGGCAACCCAAGAGGAACTACGCGCGCTCGCGGTGAAGCAAGGAATGCGCACGATGCGCCAAGAGGCTCTCAACCTGGTGCGCGAAGATATCACAACGATCGCTGAAGTGATTCGGAGCGTGTACACGCTATGACGATGGAACTCACGAAGAGCGAGAAGAAGAGCGAGAAGAAGACCGACAAGAGGACGCAGAAGCGCCGTGCGCGTCGAATGGCCGAGCCGAAGGTATCGCGACACGCCAAGCGAAACGCCGCCAAAGTAAAAAAGCCTCGCAAAGTTGTGCTGACAAAGTTTCGCTACAAAGCATTGGACGACAAGGGCAAGAAGATATCGGGCAAGGAGTCGTCAACGTCAGCCGGCGCACTGCACCTCGCACTCTTGCAGCGAGGGATGCAGCCGCTACAAGTCGAAGTCCCAAAGAGTCTTCTCAAGTTCGAGATCACGAAGAAAAAGGTTCCCCGTCCAGAGATCATGAACTTCTCGCGCCAGATGGCGGTCTTTATGAAGGCCGGTATTCCCATCATGGCGGCGTTGGAAGTCATCGTTGATGAGACGCAGGGCAAATTGCTCAAGTCGATATTGGTGGACATGGTCGAGCGACTTCGCAGTGGTGATACGTTCGCGGCGGCAGCGAAAGCGCACCCGGAAGCCTTTCCAAATTTTTATGTAGGCATCTTGGAGTCGGCCGAATTGACGGGCAATCTCGACTCCGTCTTGAATCAACTCGCCGACTACATCGAGCGCGACGTAAAGGCACGCAGCAAGATCACCGCGGCGCTCGTCTATCCAAGTGTGGTCGCTGCGATGTCGGTCTTCACCATCATGGTTCTCGGAATCTTCGTCATGCCGCGCTTCGTGGTGTTCTTCGCTTCCTTGCACGCGAAGTTGCCCTTCATGACCCAGTTGATGCTGAACGCGTCTTCATTTGTCGGCAAGAAGTGGTACGAGATCTTCGGCGGCATCCTGCTCATTGTCATCGGGTTCATGACGATGAGACGTACCAACAATGGCCGCCGCTACCTCGACACGTGGTTACTGCATATGCCAGTAGTGGGTGACATCACCCAGACCGCGATTATTGAGCGAATCTGTCGAATCCTGGCCTCGCTCCTTCGTGCCGGCGTCGACCTTCCTCAGTCGATGACGGTGACTGCGGAGTCATCGAATAACTACGTCTACCGCACAGCCCTCGAAGACATTCGAGAAGAGATGATGGAGGGACAAGGTCTCGCCGCTCCGCTCGCGCGCTCGGGCTTGTTTCCCTCGGCGGCGAAGCAGATGTTTCGTGTCGGAGAAGAGACGGGAACGCTCGACCAGCAGCTCGAGGTCGCGGCCACGTACTACGGCCGAGAGTTAGAGACCAAGGTCGATCGAGCGACGTCCCTCTTCGAACCGGCGATCATCATCGTTATGGGCATCGTGGTGGGATTTGTCGCGGTCGCATTAATTTCAGCCATGTACGGCATCTACAACCAGGTCAAGGTGGGATAATGACCCCACGGCCCGGTCGCTTGATGTTGAGAACTCGCACAAAGCCGGTCCAGTGCGAAGTGCCCGCACGCGAAGCCGGACGTCGTCACGCTTCGAATCGAGGCGATGAGGGCATGACGCTCATCGAGCTCCTGGTGACCCTGCTCATCCTCCCCTTGGTGATCGGGGGTCTGGCGTTCGGTCTTGTCGCAGTGTTTTCTCTTCAATCATCGGTAACTGGGCGGATTACCGACTCCGGTGACGCGCAAACCCTGTCGGCCAGTTTTAGTAAGGATGTGCAGAGTGCACAGCGGCTCACTGACTACCCGACGCCAACGTGTGGCACCGGGGTGCAACTTTTGGCCCTCGAGTGGGGGAGTGCACCGGGTGGTTATCTCAACTACGTCTCGTACGATTCTCTTCAAAATGGATCCACGACCACGTATTCATTGGTCCGTAATCTCTGCTCCACGGCCCCCTCTTCCACACCTTCTTCCACTCAAACGGTGGCGACGGACCTTTCCGCGACGAGTGCGTCGGCTCTACCTACGATCTCGTGTGCTCCAACGGCGAGTGGTTGCTCCACGCAAGCTCGCACCGCGTGGGTGGCGGCGTCGAGCGTCACCCAGGTGACACTTCCCGTCACGGAGACGCAGAGTGTCATCGCGGGATCTGCAACACCGTTCGCTTTCGCGTTGAGCGCCACTCCACGGGCGTTCACCGAGGCGGTCAATCCGACGCAACTGGCAACGTTCGCGCCTTTTTCGCTTTTGAGCACCACTTCACACACCGCACTCACCCTCGGTAACAATTCAGTGTTATCCATCAACGTTGGTACGGGCGTCGACAACGGCGCCCTCGCTATTGCGTCGCCGTACGCGGGTGCCGTGTCGATGTCGGCTAACTCCCAGTTATTGGCTACGAGTATTAACACCTCCGACACCGGATTGAATTCGGTCTCCGCGGGGAGTGGGACGACGTACCCGTCGAGCGAGAATTACACCAATCAAATAGGTGACCCCTTTGCGTCGTTGACGCCACCGGGGGATCCTCCCAGTGGGGGATCGACGGTGACGTGCTCGCCGTCTGGCAACGTCTACACCTGTCCACCTGGCAATTACGCCACGGATCCCGGCACGACGTTCACCGATGGAGCGACAGTGCAGTTCACACCTGGCGGCACATTCTGGTTTGAGAACGGATTGACGCTTTCGAATAACGTCAACGTCACCTTCGCCACCGGTATATACATCTTTGACAGCGCGACTACGGCCCTTTCGACGTCGAATAATACGACAGTGACAGGAACGAGTGGAGTTTTGTTTTACATTCACACTGGCGCGGTGACGTTTGGCAACAACGCCACTATCAATTTGAAGGGCTTGGCGCAGTATCAGTACGTGGCGGTGTGGGACGTTGCGGCGTCTGGATTGACAAATCCAATCACCCTCGGTAATAATGGCACGGCCGGATATGGCTACGGCGGCGTTTACGCACCCAACGGTCAGGTGATACTTAACAACAACGGCACCGTGACGGCCGCGTTCTTGGTCACGAGTACCGCTGCAATCTCCAACAACGTCAGTCTCAATATCACTTCGCCGTGATCTAATTGGTCACGATGACAAAGCAAAAGCACGTCCAGTGTGTCGAACGCCGTGGAGAGGGTGGGGACACGCTCATCGAGGTACTCATTTCGATGCTGATCTTGAGCATCACGGTCGTCAGCCTGCTCGTCGCTTTCTCGACCGCTTTCGCGTCGTCGGCAGAACACCGAAATCTAGCGGTCACCGATACCGTGCTTCGCAGCGTTGCCGAACAGGTCTACTCAGCATTTCAACAGACGTCGAGCCCAGTCTTTGCGGCATGTCCCACCGCGACGGCGACGTACTACAACAGCATGTTGACGACGGCACTGCAACCTCCTTCGCCGTATACCTCGACGTACAGCGCGTCAATTACTTCGGTGTACTACTGGAGTGGATCAAATTTTTCGCTGACGTCTTCGAACTGCACAACGGGGACGACGGTACCTCAAGAGTTAACAGTTCAAGTTCTTGGGCCCCGAGGCCAATCTGAGTCTGTCGCGCTCGTGATGAGCGGCAGTGGTCAGATCATCGTAGCCCCGTCGGTGCAGCTCAATACTCCCAGCCTGACGAGCGTCACGGCTCCTGTGAGCACCATTGGTGGATTGACAATTGCGTACAGTGGATCGTCGAATGCTCCCTCGGGCCAGACGTACACGGCCAGGGCCTGCGCGGACCCATCAATGTCGGTGCACTGCACGTCGTATACGTCTTACGTGTCCGGTACGAGCATTCTCGGGCTCATACCCGGCACGATGTATTACGTCACAGTGACGGCTGACGCTTCCACGGGCTACATCTTCGCGACGTCGAGCGTGTCCTCTGCCGTGTCAAGCGGTTCGTCGACAACGCCCACCGTGACGTCGGTCGTGCCCTCTGCGTCCTCAGCCGGGTCCCTGGTCGTTACTTTCGCGGGGCTCACGACTCCGCCGACTGGACAGACCTATACGGCGACGGCATGTACCGACAGTGCCATGTCACTGAATTGCGTCAACGAGACGTCCTTCACGTCGGGCTCGATCGTTAACGGGTTGGACGCGGCATCGCGTTATTACGTCACCGTGACCGCCAACATCAATGGATCGACGCCAGCAACCACGTCGATCGTGTCGTCTCCATCTGAACTCGCGACGTCACAGTTAGCGACGCCTAAGTCGGTCGCAGCTTCTTCCTCCTTATCGGCAGCTGGGGTCATCGACGTGTCGTTCAACTCACCGTCCAATGCTCCTTCTAATCAGGTGTACACCGCTGAGGCGTGTACGAACAATGCGATGTCGAGCGGTTGTGTCACCGTCAATTCGTTCACGACGGGTTCTCAAATCTCGGGGCTCACGGCGGGAACTTCGTATTACGTCACGATTACCGCCAACGCGTCATCCGGGTACTTGGCTTCGACGTCAAGTGTGACGCCCGCAGTGATGGCGACAATTGCTCTGACCGCTCCTTCGATCTCCTCAACGTCGAGCGGAACCACGGGCACCGCATCGATTAGCTTCGTTGGCTCGTCCAATGCTCCTTCGGGTCAGACGTACGCGGCAAACGTGTGCACGAGCTCGACAATGACCTCTGGCTGTAGCACCGTGAACCCCTACGCGTCAGGCGGGACCATCACTGGCCTGACGTCGGGTACTAGCTATTACGTCACGATTACCGCCAATGGTTCATCGGGCTATCTCGCCGCCTCATCTACTGTCAAGAGTGTCAGTGTCAAATAGCAAACGATTCCGAAGTCGCGCGGCTTTTGACCTTGATTCGCGTCGAGCGTGTAAAAATGAAAATGGAAGTTCCCTTGTCCTGGCGGTTGTCTTCTTAACGGTGGTGAGCATCGTCATGATCGCGCTCGTCGACTGGGTGGGCAACGATCTTCGCAACACCGCCAACTTCACCGCAGCGCAATCGTTTCAATCCACTGCCAATAGTGCCAGCCAGGTGGCATTGCAAAATGTTCGCTACAACTTCATGGCCCAGACATTGAATGCGTCGCCTCCGACACCTTGTTGGACGACGTACCCGACGCCGTCACTCTTTTTACTCAATGGCCAGTCCGTTGATACTTGGTGCACGACGAATTGGACGATCGGAACGCATCAAGGGCGCGTCGTGACGATTTCTACATGTTTGAGTTCCGTCAGTGCAACGAACTGCGCGCAGAGTCCACTCTTGCAAGCCATTGTGACGTTTGGTGACTTTCAGAAGGGTTATGGAACCTCGACATGCAACGCACTCGCCACGCCATTACCTCTGGGGTCGACGAATTGTGGCACAACCATGACGATCAATACGTGGGCATTTGGAGTAACGCCGCCCACTGTGACTTCGCTCGCCGCGGGGTCTGTTAGTTGTTCTTCTGGGAGCCCCGTGAACATTCGTGGAACGAACCTCACGGGGACATCGAGCGTGAATTTCCTTTTTTCGTCGTTGCTGTCGTCGGAAGCGGTAATTGCGGCGTCAAGCTTTACGGTCGTCAGCTCTACGTTGATCACTGCCTGTACGCCGTCACCCGGTGGGGTGAACGCGTACGTCGAGGTGATGACGCCCAACGGACCAAGCGCCTTGGGTCCGACGTTCTCGTATTGACGATTATCTGGCGGTGCAAGTTAATTAGGACTGAAGCGCGTTGACATGAGTGCAATGACGTGAATGTCACGCAAAGTTTGATGAAAACTAAACAAAGAATTTTTTAGTGGATCAAAAAGACTGAGTGCTTCTCAGGAAGCCGCAAACAAATTTTTAAATAGTGAATATTGGCTATATACCTTTTTTTGCCGAAATAACTATGGTAAATAAAGGCTCCATAAAGTAAATTTAAGAGTACTTGACGGAGGTAGATCCGAAGGTCGGTTCGCCTATCTACGAAAGCGAGTATCCATGCCGGTTGCATACCAACAAATTAAGCGGCGTCGTGAGGCCGAAGGCCTTAACGCGAACGCGGGTTTCACATTGATTGAACTCTTGATCGTTATCGTTGTGCTCGGCATTCTTGCGGGCGTCGTGATCTTCGCCTTGGGTGGTATCACTGGTAAGAGTGCGGTAGCGGCGTGCCAAGCTGATGGGGCCACGATCTCGACAGCAATCTCCGCGTTCAATGCTCAGAATTCAGGGACCACGGTGACGCAAGGACCTGGTACTGGTACTCCTCAGACTGGATTACTCGGCGCTCCCGCCGCGGGCGTAACGGGAACAACCCCGCAGGGCGGACCGTATCTCCAATCGTGGCCGAGTAACACGCCTCACTACGCCTTTCAGATCGCAACTGGTGGGACATACACCGGTACTGCGGGCACACCTGCTGCGGGAACGCTGGTCGTAGCCACGTCAACTGGTACTGCTCCAACTTATGGCGGTGTTACGTCAACCGGGACCTCGATCGGGACCGGCGACAACTGGGCCGTGTACACAGGTCCGGCGTCGTGCGACAAAGTTCAATAGTCGTAACTAAATAGCAGTTCGCGAAGTGCCCGGCCATGGCGCCGGGTACTTCGCGTATTGTTCGACGTACGGCACTGAAAGCGATGACGAGATAAATGGAAGCGCTATCGATTGAGCCTTGGCTCGAATCGTTGTGGGAGCGTCACGGTAGCGACCTGTTATTGGTCGGTGACTCTGCGCCGCGCGTGAGAGTGAGCGGAAAACTCGAACCCGTCGAAGGTGCAGCACTATTGACGGGTGACCAGATTCGAGGCGTCGCGTGGCCGCTGCTGAATGAAGTACAGCGCGCGACGTTTAACGAGAAGCTCGATGTTGACTTTTCTTTCTCGTGGGGCGACCGCGCTCGTATTCGCGGAAGTCTCTTTACCCAGCGCGGTCAAGCTGCCCTGGCCCTTCGAATGATTCCCTCCGATATCCCTACCTTTGAGGACCTCGGTTTGCCGATGGCTGCCGACATGGTGGTGAAGCAGCCGCGTGGTTTTGTGCTCGTCACGGGACCCACCGGATCGGGTAAGTCAACGACACTGGCGGCCATCATTAATCGCATTAATGAGACTCGTCCGTCTCACATTTTGACGATAGAAGATCCCGTGGAATACGTGCACCATCACAAGATGTCGGCGGTCTCACAGCGTGAAGTGGGTCTCGACAGCCCTTCGTTCGATAGGGCCCTTCGTGCGGCCCTGCGTGAGGACCCCGACGTCCTGTTGGTGGGAGAAATGCGCGACCTCGAATCGATCTCGATCGCCTTGACGATGGCCGAGACGGGTCACCTCGTTTTTGCGACCTTGCACACGAACGACGCGCCCCAGGCCATCGACCGCATTATTGACGTGTTTCCGCCCGAGCGCCAAGAACAGACCCGCGTTCAGATTGCGGCGTCGCTAAACACGGTCATTGCGCAACGTCTCATCCCCAAGATCGGTGGCGGCATGGTCGCAGCGTTCGAGGTGTTGGTGGCAACGAGTGCCGTTCGCAACCTCATTCGTGAAGGACGGGCGAGTCAGTTACCCAACATCATGTTCACGAACTCTAAAGAGGGGATGCAGACGCTGGAATCTGACCTCGTTCGCCTCATCAGTGAGGGCATCATTACTTATGAGGACGCTGTCGAGGCGTCTGCTCACCCCAAGGAACTCGCTCGAGGCCTTGAGCAGGTGGGCATTAGCCCTCCGCGGGGGTAGTGCGTCGTGCCCTTACGGCGCGGACCCGTTCTTCCTTATTCGGTCGTTGCTGGTGCGACGCCATGGGGGCGGCGATGGGTCGTGGCGAGTGCCAAATTGACGGGCTCGGTGTTCGCGCCCGAACCTCCGTTGCTCTACGAAAGCTTTCAGTCAATCCTCGACGAACATCCGTCATATTCCGCCGTCGTCGTCAATGCTCCGATCGGGTTCGCCGACCAGCCCAGTCAGGGTTTTCGCCAGTGTGATATTGAAGCTCGTGCGCTACTTGGTCGTCGGGCCATCACCATTCGACGAGCACCGACGCGCACGACGCTCCTCAACCGCGGCGACGTGAGCGACGATCATCTCGACGCGGTGACCGCGATGCGGGTGCCGATGATGATTGAAGTGGCATCAGAGATTTCACCGTATCGACAGCGGCAAGTGTACGAAGGCCACCCGGAGTTGAGTTTCTATTTCCTCAATCGCGAAGCACCGATGCGATTTTCCAAGCGTCGAGCAGCGGGACGCGATGAACGACGTGATGTATTAGTGGAAAGGATCAACGGGATTGAGAAGATCGTTGATGCCACCATCGCACCGACGGCGCATCTTCTCGACGCTGCCGCCTTGCTCTTCAGTGCTCGTCGAGTCTTCTTGCACGCGGCGAGGCGATTGCCATCGGACGCCGAATGGGACAGCGAAGGTCTGCGAATGGAGATCGTGTATTAGGCGATCCTTTTCGCGTTGGCGTACCGTACAACGGCCCGACATTTTGGGTGACATGGTGATGATGCGTGTTGCTAAGAACTCAAGTGAAACGGCGTGAGTAACGCAGGGCCGGCGAATACGGCCACCGCAGCGCCGAGCGTGAGAAACACACCGTAGGGAATCCTTCGGCTGCGCTCGATCTTGCCCGCGGCGATGAGTGTGATGCCGATGACGGCGCCAATCAAGTTGGCGGCGAAGAATCCGAGTATCGCGTCAGCTATCCCGAGCCAGCCCAATGCCAAGCCGAGTGTGAGCGCCAAGCGCACGTCGCCAAAGCCCAGCCAGTGCGGGTCGATGAAGTTCAAGATGAAGAACAGCGCGAACCATACCAGCGAGCACGCGAGCGCGACGATGAGTCGATGC
>DAIQOO010000044.1:10820-13130 GCA_036787845.1 Acidimicrobiales bacterium | reverse complement strand
TCTTGGCTGAAGGCGGCCCTGTTTGTGGCTCGCTCCCTAGGGTGTGACCTTGAGATCATGAGAATTCGATTTAGCGAACTCGGAACTCGTGGCGCGGCGGCTCGCTTCGACGTCGCGGTTGAGTCCATGAATCGTGTCGATTCTCTTCTCCAATGTCACGTCATTGAGGTAGCGACGACGCACGGCACGGGATTTGTTGAGATTCTCGTCTTTCGCGATACCACAACAGGTGGTCTCTGGGGTGCGCCAAGGTTGGGCGACAACAAGATCGTGTATTACCCAATCTCCAATTTGGCTCAACTTGCCGTCAATCTGGCTGACGACCTTGACGCTTCGGGCGATGTGGTCACGGGTCCCATTGGCCAAGACCAGCTCGCCGCGGCACTGTTTTCGCTCAGCGTTCCTGGTTCCTATCTACTCACGGCTGGCTGCTTGAGTTTCGTTGCCGGCGGCGTTCACGGTGGATCGTCATTTACGGTTTTCGTGGCCGAGCCGCTCGAGGACGCTAACGTCGCGTCGCTCGCGTCAGCAGCGACCGGTATCGAGGGCCAGGCCTCAGTGTGCGACGCCGACCGAATTGTTGTTATGTGCTTGCAGCCCAGTTTCGAAGAGAATGCTGAAGCCGATGTCAACTTCAGCATCCACGACTTTGAGGATCTCGCGCGCTCGGCGCTGCTTTCAAGTGCAGTTTCCACGTGGCACGCCAATTAGCAAGGTCCCTGAGGCGCTGTTCGACGTGAGAGAACTGTCGTGCTTCTGCGTGGCGTGGCGATGAATCGTCGCGCTGGGCACAATGCTGCACCTCGTGACGTAGTCGGCGCTGTAGATTTTCTGGATGCGCCGTTCGCTACTGCTCTTCTTCGTCATGACTCTGGGTTCGAGTCTTGCAGTGTCTATTGGCGCATTCGCTGACACGACGACGTCGACGACCGTAGCTCCGGTGACGACGACGTCGACCACCGTAGCTCCGGTGACGACGACGAAGCCGAAGTTAGGCCCCGTCGCTCCCTTGACGGGACTTCCCGACCCAACGCGAAGTACAAAAAACCGCTCTGCGCTCACCATCAAAATCGACAACACGCCAAATGCCATGCCCCAGGACGGCGTGCAAAACGCTGACGTTGTATATGAAGAGATTGTCGAAGGTGGTATTACGCGCTTGGCCGCCATCTTCAACTCGCGAGTACCCGCGCTCGTCGGACCAGTTCGTTCAGTGCGTCGAACCGACCGAGAGATTGTCTTTCCCATCGGCGGCATCTTTGCCTTTTCCGGAGGTGCGCAGTACGCCGTGAAGAGCATCATGACCGCGCCGGTCAAGTTGTATGACCAGTCCAACAGTGGTCCAGCGATGTTTCGTGATCTGAAGCGTTACCCGCCTCATAATCTTTTCGCGAACGCGGTGCTCTTGATGAAAAAGGACGGCAAACCGCGGCCGCCGCCCGCCCTCTTCACGTACATGGCACCCTCGCAGAAAGCACACGGGCCGCGAGTGCGATCGTTCGTGGTGGGTTTTGGGTCGGGTTACGCCGCGACGTACGGCTGGAATACGAAAAGTCGCTCGTGGGACCGGTCGCTCTTTGGAAGGCCAGAGTTCTCTGGTAACGGTATACGCGTATCTCCAAAGAACGTCATTGTGATGAGCGTGCGCTACGTCGGAGGTGTGGGCGTCATAGATTCGTACGCGCAGTTGGTTGGAAGTGGACCGGTCGAAGTCTTCACGGGCGCTACGGTGCAGCATGGAACGTGGTCACGGCGTGATCTCCGCCATCGAACGATCTATAGGAACTTGTCAGGCAAGGTAATCAATCTCACGCCCGGTACGACGTGGGTTGAACTACTCGACGTGTCAGAGCGCGTGAGCATCACGTCGGCGTAGTTTGACCTCGTGTCACCGAGGTGCCAAGGTGCGAATATGCTCGACCATCTTTCTTTGCAATGCGCCGACGTAGCCCAAAGCGCCAAGTCCTACGACTCCTTCGCGAGTTGGCTTCTTGTCCGTAAAGGGTCGGTTCATCAGGGTTGTCACACTCGGCGGGTCGCTCACCCGCACTTAGTGACGGCTGCGTTCGAGTGGAGTAGAGGTGACGACAGATTTACTTAGTCGCGAATAAGTTCGACGACGGGAATGACGCGGCTCGTCTTTTCCTGGTACTCGGCGAAACCCGGATATCGACTTGCTTGAATCGCGTAAACCCGATCTCGCTCCGCACCCGTTAACGGTTGCGCCGTGGCTTCGAAGTTATCCGTGCCAATTTCAACGGTCACCGTTGGATTGGCGACGAGGTTATGAAACCAGTCTGGGTTGGTCGG
>DAIQOO010000044.1:9235-10720 GCA_036787845.1 Acidimicrobiales bacterium | reverse complement strand
AAGCTCGTGGGCTTACCAAGCGCTTCGGCAACGTTCTTGCCGTTGACGATCTCTCCTTCGACGTTGAGCCGGGTCGCGTAACTGGATTCCTCGGACCGAACGGGTCGGGAAAGTCGACGACGATGGCGATGATCATGGGACTCAACCATCCGAGTGCCGGCACGGTCACCGTTGGTGGCCAGCAGTACCGGGATCTCCGTTGGCCGTTGCGAGAAGTTGGTGGTCTCCTCGAAGCTCGGGCCATCCATCCTGGGCGCTCGGCACGAACGCACCTGTGGTCATTGGCCCAGTACAACGGCATAGCGAAGAGTCGCGTCGACGAAGTTTTGGAGATTGTCGGCCTCACTGCGGTCGCCAAGAAACGAGTCGGAAAGTTCTCACTCGGCATGGGACAGCGACTCGGCATCGCTGCGGCGTTACTCGGTGACCCGGCAGTCCTGATTCTTGACGAGCCGGTAAACGGCCTTGATCCAGAGGGTATTCGCTGGATGCGCACGCTCTGTCGATCTCTCGCGGCCGAAGGACGAACCATCTTTATCTCGAGTCACCTCATGGCCGAGATGGCGCTCACCGCTGATCAGTTAGTGGTAATTGGTCAGGGACGCCTCATAGCTGAGATGCCGGTGGCGGAGTTCGTAGCGCGCTCGTCATCGCAATCATTTCGCGTACGGGTATCAGAACCTGAGCCACTGCGTAGAGCAATTGAGAGCGCTGGAGGTGTGGTCGAGACTGAGTCCGACGGATCACTCACCGTTGCAGGCGTGGTCGCCGTGACGATTGGTGACGTGGCGCTCTCGCTTGGCATCGCGGTGTATGAGCTGACCGCGCAGGCGTCGCTGGAGGACGCCTTCATGGAGATGACGGGTGGCAGCGTTGAGTACCGAGGAGCCAAATGACGACGACACCTAGTACCAGCATTATCTTCGCCAAGGAGCTTCCAGCTGGTCGTGCGGGACTTCGTCACGCGATTCCTGCTGAATGGACAAAATTCTGGTCCGTTCGCTCTACGCCGTGGAGTCTTTTCGCGCTCGTCGTGGCGACGTTAGGCCTCGGGGCGCTCTCCACTAACGCTCTCCATGGACAGCAATTTGCGACTCTCGATCCGACGCGGCGCGTGCTCGTGGGTTTTAATTTGGGACAGTTCGCCATTGGCGTACTGGGCGTCTTGTTCATCAGCGCCGAGTACGGCACGGGACAGATTAGGTCTACACTCGCGGCCCTACCGCGACGCCCGGTGGTGCTGGGGGCGAAGGCGATCGTGATGGGCGGCGTCGCACTCGTCGTTGGTGAGATTCTCTCCTTCGTGACCTTCTACATGGGCCACGCGATACTCGCCGGGACGGCGTCGCACGTGTCGTTGAGTGACCCAGGCGTCATGCGAGTTCTCATTGAGAGTGGTATCTACATGTCGCTGATGGGACTCATTGGACTCGGCATAGCGTCGATCATTCGTAACTCAGCCGGCTCAATCGCGACGTTCGCGGG
>DAIQOO010000044.1:3952-9135 GCA_036787845.1 Acidimicrobiales bacterium | reverse complement strand
GCGCACTTGAGTGAGTAAGCCATGTTGGCTCCCTTCGTTGCAATTTGAAACTAGAGCCTCAGTATCGCTCTAGAACTCTCGTTTTGCAAGAGGATTAAGTGGCGTTACTTTTCCTCGTGAAATGCTCCGGCTGACGGCGTTTGCAGGGTGCGCCGCCAGAATGCGTGGCCTATCGGTTCGACCTTTGTTACTACCATTGAGTCGAGGTGTCACGTGACCAAAGTTCTTTTCACGGCGTTTAGCAATCGAGCCGACGCAGTCGATCTCGCCCGAGTGGTGGGCGAGCGGTTGACGAGCGAGGGGATCGTGTCGTCGCTGCACCTCCTGGACTCGACGGACACGCCGGATCTGAATGCTTCAACGATGGTGGTCAGCCTCGGCGGTGACGGAACCTTCCTAAGGGCATCGCGTTTGGCCCATGAGGTGGGCGCCAGGGTAGTCGCGGTCAATCTCGGTCAGTTGGGCTTCCTCTTGAACGTCCCGCCCACCGAGATCGTGGAGAACGTCAAAGGCGCTCTGGAGAATGAAGCGGTCGTGGAGCGACTTGCTCTACAAATCTCGCTGCTGGGTTCGACGGTCGAGGAGTTCGCGCTGAATGAAGTTCTCGTCGAGCGCGCCAGCGCCGGTCATATGGTCAAAGTCAAGACGTTCATTAACAACGAGGAGTACCTAACCTATTCGGCCGATGGCGTCATGGTGGCGACGCCGACTGGTAGCACGGGTTACAACTTCTCTGCCGGGGGACCGGTGGTAGACGCGTCGATGTCACTGATGATTCTTACGCCCATCGCACCACACTTCACAATCGATCGTTCCCTTGTGGTACCCGACGACAAGACCATCCGACTGGTCGTCGTCGACAAACCCGCAATGTTGGTGGCCGACGGAAGGGCGATTCAATCGCTCGAACCTGGTCAATCCATCGAAGTTCGCCAAAATCCAAGACCCGTGCGCGTCGTGGCGACACGGAGTTTCGATCTGGCCATGCGACTGCGGCGAAGCCTTCGAGAGGGTCATGCCTAAGGCACAACTCGTTGAGCTCTACGCCCACGGACTCGGGGTCATTGACGACGCGCATCTCGAATTCGGACCCGGATTCAATGTCATCACTGGCGAGACGGGAGCAGGTAAGACGCTTCTACTTGGCGCGCTCGGACTCTGCTTGGGCAGTGACGCCAGTGGCGCTCGCTACGCACTCTCCTCGGATACCCGAGCCGCGGCGCTTTTTGTTCGCGACGGCGCCGAGATCCTCTTTTCTCGTGAAGCGAGCAGTTCTGGTCGTCTTCGCAGTTCACTTAATGGCGCGCCGTCTAGTGTCGACTCGCTTCGCACACTCTCTGAGGCGTTGATCGTCATTCACGGCCAACACGATTCGCTGACGTTGCGAAATCGAAGTGAGATGGTACGTCTCATTGACGAGAGCGGTGGCGTCGATACCGAAGAGCTTGAGAGCGTCCGAGAGGCCCTTCGAGCGTCGCTTCGGGTGCGTGACGAATTCGGTGGCGATCATTCGTCGCGACAACGTGAATTGGAGTTCGTAGCCTTTCAGCTCAAAGAACTTGACGCCGCCTCGATTACTTCGTCTAATGAACTCCGCGTAACACTTGAAGAGCTCACGCGGCTGAGCTCTTTACGAGACGGACAGGCGGCACTAGCGGACGTTCTTGCCCTCTTTGACGCAGAAGGTGACGACGCTGTACTTTCTCAATTCGCCCAGGCACTGCGGCAACTGCCCAGTGGCGACGTCTACGAGGCGGTACGGCTAGCGCTGAGTGGAGCGCTCATCCAGGCTCGTGAGGCTTTGCACGAACTAGCGGCGCTCAGTGACCCGGAGGCTTTTGACGAGGCGGTGTTGTTGGAACTTGAAGAGCGCGCGACGACCCTTCAACAGATTGCTCGCAAGTACGGCGGCACCCTCGAAGCGGCGTTGAGTCAGCGAGTGGAATTATTCGCCCGAGAGGAGCGCCTAACTCTTGAGGCGGATCGTCTTAGCCATGTTGATCAGGAGATTCTTGACCTCAAAGAGCGCGAGGTCGCGTTATCTCGCCGCGCTCGCCACGATCGTGAGCTCGCGGCGACGAAACTGACCAAGGCCGTTCAAGGACAGCTGGCGCGTGTCGCCCTTGAACACGCGTCATTGCGTTTCGTCGTGGACGGCGACGACGGCTCGAACGCTCAGATTCTCTTCACGCCCAATCCAGGTCTACCCGAAGGGCCACTCGCGACACTGGCGAGTGGTGGCGAGCTCAGTCGGGTGCTCCTCGCGCTGTCTCTCGAAACGGCTCACGAAGACCTGGTCGCGGTCTTTGATGAGGTTGACGCCGGATTGAGTGGACAGGTTGCCCAGCAGATAGGGGAGTGTCTCGCTGAGGTGGGACGCCAACAGCAGGTCCTCGCCGTGACACACCTGGCCTCGGTGGCCGCGAGGGCGGACCAACACTTCGTCATCGAAAAACTGATTGACCACGGTGTCACAAGGACGATGGTGCGAGCGCTCGAAGGCGAAGATCGCGTCAAAGAAATTGCTCGAATGCTTGCTGGCGATGACGTGACGACCGAATCGAGTGCACTTGCGCGACAATTACTCGAAAGCTCCTCCGTAGAACGCGCCGAGGCCGATTTCTCTCGCTAAGATGTTGTTCCGTGAGAAGCGAAGTTTTGCAATGACAAAGTACGTCTTTGTAACGGGCGGAGTGTCGAGTTCGCTCGGCAAGGGTTTGACCGCCTCGTCACTCGGTCGACTTCTTAAATCCCGTGGCCTTAAGGTCACAATGTGCAAGTTGGATCCGTACTTAAATGTCGATCCCGGCACGATGAATCCCGGCGAACACGGTGAAGTTTTCGTCACGGACGACGGCGGCGAGACCGATCTTGACCTTGGTCACTATGAGCGGTTCATTGACGAGTCGCTGTCGAAGATCTCCAACACCACAACAGGCTCGATTTATTCGAACGTGATCGCCAAGGAGCGCCGTGGTGACTATCTCGGAAAGACGGTGCAGGTTATCCCGCACGTTACTGACGAGATCAAAGAACGCATCCGACGCCAGGGCTCATTAGGAGCTGACGTCGTGATCGTTGAGATCGGTGGCACCGTTGGCGACATCGAAATCGTGCCGTTTATCGAATCAATTCGTCAGTTCCGTCGCGATGCTGGACGAGACAACGTCTGTTACGTGCACCTCACCCTCGTGCCCTACCTGGCACCGTCTGGTGAACAGAAGACCAAGCCGACCCAACACTCCGTTACGGAGCTTCGTTCACGTGGTATCCAACCCGACGTGATCGTCTGTCGTAGTGACCAGCCGATCTCGGACACCTTGAAGCGCAAAATCTCGTTACTCTGCGACGTGCCGATCAAGGCCGTGATTTCAGCCGTTGACGAAGAGAGCATTTACGACATCCCCATAACGTTGCACCACGAAGGTCTCGACACGATGGTCTGTGACACGTTGAACATCAATCTTGAAGAGCACGTCATCGATCTCGCTCCGTGGGAGAACGTTGTGCGAAGGGTTCACAACACGACGAGCACGCTGCGTATTGGCATCGTTGGAAAATACGTGACGATGCCCGACGCCTATTTGAGTGTGGGCGAGTCGATCCGTCACGCCGGCTTTGCCATCAACGCAAAGACCAACATCGAATGGCTCGAGGCTGAACGTGTTCCCTCAGAGATCGATGCCGATCGTCTAGGACAGCTCGACGGCATCATCGTCCCTGGTGGCTTCGGTGAACGGGGAATCGAAGGCATGATCGCGACCGCTCGCATTGCGCGCGAGAACGATATTCCCTATCTGGGGATCTGCTTGGGCATGCAAATACAGGTCATCGAATTCGCCCGTCACGTGCTCGGACTTGGTGACGCGCAGTCGACGGAGTTCACGCACAGCTCATCGGCGCCGGTCATCTCACTGTTGGCTGAGCAGATGGACGTCACGGACTTGGGCGGCACAATGCGTCTTGGCGCCTGGCCCGCGATGCTGGACGAGGGATCCCAAGTGGCCGAACTCTACGGCACGACCGTGGTATCAGAGCGTCACCGTCACCGCTACGAGTTCAACGCCCGCTACCGCGACCAGTTCGAAGCAGCAGGTCTTCGCTGTTCGGGCAATTCACCCGACGGACGATTGGTTGAGTTTGTCGAGTTACCCGGCCACACGTTCTTCGTAGGCACCCAAGCCCATCCCGAATTCAAGTCGCGACCCGACCGACCCCATCCCCTTTTCCTCGGTCTCATCAAAGCCGCCGCCTCACGCGCGGAGGGCCGCGAACCCCACATCATCGATCCCTCAACGGTCGACGCCACCTTGTGAGCGACTCCTTCCACGTCGAAGGAGCAGACGTGGTCTTTCGCTCCTACGTCTTTGACGTAGAGCGAAGAACCATCCGCCACGACGACACCACGTTCCAACGTGACGTCGCTGTGCATCCGGGGGCAGTGGCGGTGCTGGCGATCAACGACAGCGGTGAAGTGGGATTTATCCGTCAGTACCGCGCGGCGTTCGACGAGTTTCAACTCGAGATTCCAGCTGGTACCCAAGACGTCAAGGGCGAGCTCGCACTTGACGCCGCGAAACGCGAGCTCCTCGAAGAGATGGGGTGCATAGCCAGTGAATGGAAACTGCTCGGAAAGTTCATGAACTCACCGGGTTGGACTAACCAGGTGATGACCATATTTGAAGCGCGCAACCTCACACAGCAAGAACGTGCGCCGGCCGGTGTCGAAGAGCGTTACTCGAGCGTTCATTGGCTGTCGCCCTCCACCCTCAAGAAGTCATTTCACGACGCGCCGGCTATCGATTCGACGACCGCGATCGCGTTGCATCGAATCTTTGGGACCTTCCTCGATGAGTCCTAGTCCGTTATTGGAGGAGTACTTGCAGTGGATGACGATCGAGAAGGGGCGAAGCCGCGCCACGATTGAGGCGTATCGACGCGACCTCGAGGCACTTAAGGCGTGGATGGATGATCGTGAGATTTCCCTCGACGCGTTGAGTGAAGAAGACCTCGAGCGCTACTTCAACGAAGCGCGCAGTGCGAAGCGCGCGCCGAGCACCGTCGCGCGCGCGGTGGCTTCAACGAGGGGATGGTTGGCCTACCTCGTGGACGAAGGTCACCTTCTCATTGATCCGGGCGCGCGTTTGAAGGGTGGACGGCACGGGAGGACGCTGCCGAAGCCC
>DAIQOO010000044.1:2676-3852 GCA_036787845.1 Acidimicrobiales bacterium | reverse complement strand
GTCGCATCAGCGCGCACGTCTTTCGTCACAGTTGCGCGACGCACATGCTCGCGCACGGGGCGGACATTAGAGTGGTGCAAGAACTCTTGGGGCACGCTTCGATCGCTACCACGCAGCTCTACACGGCGGTATCCGTCACCACCTTGCAACGCGAGTACCACCATGCCCATCCTCGAGCACACGACTAAGAGGTAGTTCACGATGTTCCTATGGTTCTACTTCATCTGTCTGATTCCCTCGGCCGTCGTGCACGAAGTGAGCCACGGCTACGTGGCGTACCGTTTCGGCGATCCCACGGCCAAGGATCAGCACCGCTTAACGCTCAATCCGTTACGTCATATCGATCCCTTCGGGACCATCCTCATGCCCGCGCTCCTCGTCTTTTCACATCTTCCGGCTTTTGCCTACGCGAAGCCGGTGCCGGTCAATCTTGGTCGCCTTCGTAAACCTCGCCAGCAGGCGCTCTGGGTGGCTTTGGCTGGTCCTGCGGTCAACGTCGTGCTCTCGACAATTGGCTTCTTCTTATGTAAGTACGCAATCCACTCGAATTTGAACTACAACGTGTTTCTCTTCTTCGCAGCATTCGGACTCTCGAACTTGATGCTGGCGGCGTTCAACTTGCTGCCTATTCCGCCACTCGACGGATCAGCGATCATCGAGCGATTTATTCCCATGCGCCATCTACCGCGTTACTACCACTTTCGCCAAAGGGCCATGCCGTTTTTCATCATCTTCATCCTGGTCGACTACCAGTTTCTGCACATCGGCACCAATCTTTTGCCCGACCTCGAGCGGTGGTGGTTGGGCCTTCTTAACTGAGGCCAATGGCCTTCGCGGCGCGACGATACACCGGTCCAGCGACGTCAGCAGCTTTTTCGGCGCCGCGGGCAGCGATCTTGTACAGCTCGTCGGGCGTGGTCAAGAGTTCTTGATAACGCAGTTGCAGGGGCGTGAGTTTCTCGATGACCAGTTGGGCGAGGTCATTCTTTAACTCGCCGTACCTCGTGTAGCGACTGGCGATCTGCTGAGGCGTCTCGTCGTTCAGACTCGAGAATATTTCGAGCAAGTTCGACAGTCCCGGTTTCTTTTCCCAGTCGTATCGGACGTCGCCGTCGGTGTCGGTGACGGCTTTGGCGATTTTCTTCTCAATGTCCTTAGGGGAATCGAACATGTACA
>DAIQOO010000044.1:0-2576 GCA_036787845.1 Acidimicrobiales bacterium | reverse complement strand
ACGCACTCCAAGAGCCAGCTCAGCTGGGCGTGGTAGGGAACGTGACTTTGGATGAAGACGGTGCACACTTCAGGGTCGAGGCCCGAAGCGAACAGCGTCGCGAGCACATCAGTCGTCTGACCGCGAAGGGTCTCTGGGGTGATCTCGAGGGTGAGCGCGTGAAGGTCAACGACACAGTAGAAAGCGTCAGTGCTCTGCGCGTCGACCCACTGGCGTATCGCGCCCAAGTAGTTGCCGAGGTGCATTGAACCAGACGGCTGTACGCCCGAAAGTATCCTCATTGTTCAATCGTAGATGAGAGCCCGTTCCCAAGTCACCAAGTAAGATTCGCCAGTGACCTTCGTCGTGACGACGCCGTCCTTCAGCGGCCCAGTGGAACTTCTTCTGCAGTTGATTTCTAGTCACGAAGTCGACATCCTTGACGTGCCCCTTGCGCCGCTCGTCGACGCGTTCGTTGCGGTCTTAAAGGACGACGCTACGACGCTCAATATGGACGATCTCTCTGAATTTCTCTTGATCGGCTCGGTGTTACTCGAGATGAAGAGCCAGCGGCTCCTGCCTGGTCGCGACAGTGGCGAGCTCGACGAGGAGTTCGTTGGCTGGGAAGAACGCGACGTGCTGTTGGCGCGACTTTTAGAGCTTCGAACGTACGCCGCGTTGGCCGACGCCTTCGTGTCACTCTTTGAGCGCGCGTCGCGCGCCTACCCGCGACTCCGTGGCGTCGACGAAGGTTTCGCGATTCATCCACCGGACTTACTCGCGGGCGTCACGACGACAAAGTTGGCGTTGGCGTACCTGCGCGGTATCGAAGAAAAACCGGTGCCGGTGGTGCGACTCCATCACGTGACGGTCGACGCGGTGACCGTTGCAGAGACGGTCGCCGCGCTCGCTCAGACGCTGCCCACCATGGGACGACTGTCCTTTCGCCGTCTGACGGAGGGACTGACGACGCGTATCGAAATCATCGTGCACTTCCTCGCGCTGCTCGAGCTGTGCAAACTTGGTCACGTGGAACTTGGCCAAGGCGTGACGTTCGGCGACGTGCAGATCCGTTGGATCGATTCAACGCTCGGATTCGATTTCGGAGGGGTTGACAGTTATGAGGGATGAAGGCTCGCTGGAGCAGAAGCTCGAGGCCATGCTCACGGTGGCCCTCGAGCCAATCTCCGCCGAAGAACTCGCCGACGTCGTCGACGTTGACGCGAGCGACGTCGTGCGAACGCTCGACGCACTACGTCGGGAGTTCCTCGACCAACGACGGGGATTTCACGTGGTGGAACTGGCCAGCGGGTGGGTCATGCAGTCCTCGCCCGACGTCGCGTCCTGGGTCACCAAGTTCGCCAATCGTGACGTCTCACACCGGCTCAGTTCTGCCGCACTTGAGTCGCTCGCGATCATTGCGTACCGCCAGCCGGTCTCGCGCGCCCAGATCACGGCGCTTCGCGGCGTCAACGTCGACGGCGTCGTGCGCTTGCTCGAACAGCGCGGCTATATCGAAGAGATCGGGCGGGCCCCTGGTCCCGGACAGCCGATCCTTTATGGCACAACGGAACTCTTTCTTGATCGGATGGGGCTCGCGACGCTGAGCGATCTGCCACCGATCGAAGAGTTCATGCCGCCTATCGAGACCGCCAACGCGCTCGCTGACGAGATGTTGAACCGCTTCGACGTGACTGAGGTGCCGTAGTTGGAAGAAGGCGAGCGCCTTCAAAAGACGCTCGCTCGAGCGGGATACGGATCTCGTCGAGCCTGTGAGATTCTTATCGCCGAGGGCCGCGTCACGGTCGATGGACGCGTGGCGGAACTTGGCAATCGAGTCCACCCCGAGGTGCAACTGATCTGCGTGGATGGAAAACTCGCGCCGACGTCGCAAAGCAAGGTCTATTTCCTCTTAAACAAGCCCGACGGCGTGGTGACGACCGCGTCGGATCCTCAGGGAAGAACGACGGTTCTAGAGCTCGTGGAGTCGCCCGTTCGAATCTTTCCCGTTGGACGACTGGACATGAACACCGAAGGTCTCTTAATCCTTACCAATGACGGACGATTGGCTCATCTTTTGACACACCCGAGTTCGGGGATCGCCAAGGAATACCTGGCTCGCGTCGAGGGAGATCCGTCGCCGGGAGCATTGCGCCGACTTCGTGAAGGTGTTGAACTCGACGACGGCGCGACCGCGCCCGCCCAGGTATCACGAGTTAGCGAAGGCCTCATTCGCATCGTCATTCACGAAGGGCGCAATCGCCAAGTGCGTCGAATGTGCGCGGCCGTCGGCCATGAAGTCACACGGTTGGTGCGAACTCGTATCGGTCCACTCCAGGACGCGACGCTGTCGCCAGGTTCGTATCGTCAACTTTCACTCAGCGAAGTGCGTCGACTCATGGAGGCCGTGGGGATGACTGATGAGCTGGCCTCTACGATGCCTTCATGAGTTCTGCCAAGGTCCGAGGTCTTCGAGGGGCCACAACGTGTGTCGCCAACACCACCGACGAGATCACGGAGGTCACCCAAGAGCTATTACGCGCCATGTTGGAGCGAAACAATATCGACCACGACGACATCATCAGCGTGTTGTTCAC
>DAIQOO010000147.1:0-3562 GCA_036787845.1 Acidimicrobiales bacterium | reverse complement strand
CGCAACGCCTTCGAAGCGAAGATCGGCAAATTCAAGAATGCAGTCGTTCCAGAGGTGCGAGCAACGCGTGACTTCGTTGGAGAGATCGAAAGCGGAAAATTCGACCATTTAAAGGATCGACCCATAGTTACCTACTGCACGGGTGGCGTGCGTTGCGAAGTGTTGTCGTCGGTGATGAAGAATCGGGGCTTTAACGAGGTCTACCAACTGGACGGCGGCATCGTTCGCTACGGCGAAGCCTTCGCCGATAAGGGCCTGTGGGAAGGCTCGCTCTACCTCTTTGACGCGCGAATGCACCACGAGTTCAGTGACGACGTCACTACCATTGGTCGCTGCGAACGTTGTAACTCGCCGACCAGCCAGTTCTACAACTGCGCCAACTTGGAGTGTCGCAAGCTCATTCTGCTTTGTAACACTTGTGGGCAGGACAACGTGAGTACCCACTGTTCGCCACGCCATCAAGATCTATGAATAGTTCTGTTGTGCGCGACATAGGTTTTCAAAGCTTCGGCGTTTAGTGGACATTTTGGTTGAAATGAACAGATTTTGGTCTCGAGCACCCTATTTAGTTAGGGTTACGGGCCGACGGGTGGCAAGTGAAGGTAGTGAACAAAGAGCGCGATTGTAGCGGAGTGATCACCGCTGAAGTCGGGAGGTAGTCCCATCGACTCTCTCGCGGCTCTTGCGTACATAACGTCGGCTGGTCGGGGTTTCAACTCGACGAAGGGGCGGAGTCCGTAACGCGTTGCGATGGCATTCGCCAGCAGCCGTGCAACCCGCCCGTTGCCGTTGGCGAAAGGATGAATTCGGACCCATTCGCCGTGGGCAACGGCGCATGCGGTGACAACTCGCTCGAGCTGCTCATTTGTCAGAGCAACGCGAAGATCGGGAATCAACGCATCGAGAGAAGAAAGGGCTGCTGCCAGGTCGCGCAAGAAGCGGTCGACTGTCATAACCACATCACGGGACCACACACCGATCCGATCAGGTGGTCCTCCTATCGGTCCGACAAGTCCAACCTCGTAGTCGACCAATTCAACGTGGCGGACGTCACCGCGGTAGTTACCCACGTACTGTGCTGAGGGCACCGTGCAGCTCTCGTAGAGCTGGCGGTGCCATTCGCGCAAGCGTCGCGACGTGAGTGGCTTTCGAAGTTGGGCGTCGGCCTGTGCCAGCCGTAACGTGGTCAGGCAGTTCGCGGCGATGCGTGGCGAGTCACCCGGGTCATCGTCAGACCAATTGGGTCCTGGCACACTTACCGGTACTTGTCAAAGGCAGACTCGGCTCTTGCCAGCTTGCGTGACTTTCTGCGTGAAGCGACGACGTCGCTACCTTGGTGGTCGTGACCCTCAAGGTCAGAGGTCCGTAAGATCTGGCGCACACGTAGCGGGTCCGGCCTTGCCTCCGAGGAGGCAGCCGATAGCAGGCTCTCCTCCGTGAGTTTTGCGTACGCGCTCGCGCTTAAAGTACGCATCTGGGCGGCCGCCAACTCCAAGTCGTCTGCCAGTAGCGCTCCACGCACCACAACCTCGTGCTCGACCGCTTGCTCGAGGAATTCGTTCTGGCTGATGCCTTCTCGCCTGGCAATGGCCCTCACCGACTCGCGCAGGTTCGCCTTACGAAGTCGAAGTGAGAAGACTGACGTATCCACCTTCTTCATTGTGCTGGAGACCTCCCTGATGGCACTTGGGCCTAATTGACATCATACCGTACTTCTAGCCACCTTCGGCGCCACAACGTAATTCTTCGTCGACTAATTCTGCCCTCGGTAGCCCAAATCTGTTCATTTCAACCAGATTCTCCACCGAACGTCGAATTCCTCTCGAACTAAATCACCGGTTTTGGATCCGATTCGGTCTAAATCAACCGAAATTTCCACTAAACGCCGAATCCTCGTCTTTGAACATTTGGGCCTCTAGCTCGGTATTCATAAGTAGGGCACTTCGCCCCCAGTGACTCGCCACTATCGAGACACCCACTTACGCTTGGCCCAAGGCAAAATCGGCATTTATGGTGCTCTCGAGGGCTCGAACCGCAACCAACGACTTCGTGATCACGCCAAGCTCGCGGTTGTACACCAGTGACGAGATCGAGAAGTTCTCGCTTCCAATGAAGGCCGTGCCGCTCGAGCGCGTGCAGTCACTACAGATCACTTTGGCGTGCACGTAGACCTGTGAAGGGCTCAGCGTGGCAACTCTCACGCCCGCACTCTTGAGTTGTGCCAGCGCCGCTGAGTATTGCGACGAGTACGTCATGACCACCTCCACACGAACGCCACGGCGGGCCGCCGCTATCAACGCCTGCTCGATGTTCGAGTTGTTCATCTCTTCGTTTTCGACGAGAACGGTCTTCTTCGCCGAGGCGATCAACGTCACCAGAGCCGACGTCGAACCCGGACTCCATACCAAGCCAGTGGCGCTCTTCGGCGACACGTAGTTGTGCGAGAAATCATCGTAGAAAGTTGCCGAGATCGCCGCGACGTCGGCGTGGCTCGTTACTTCGACCCAGAAGTCCCGCGTCGAGGAGTAATAGCCCGAAACGAGATTCCCCGTGCCGATGTAGGCGGCCTGATCATCGACAAGTACGTATTTCGCGTGAAAGATCTGGCCCGACGGCGCCCACGCCACTTGCACCGAGCCAGCTTTGAGCAAGGCGGCCGCGGGCGCGTTATACGTTTTGCTTTCGTAGGCGCTGTTGAGCAACACCCTCACCAGAACGCCGCCCTTCGCCTTGACAATGAGATCGTTCACGGTGATCGAGTCTGAGAGTTCGTATATCGAGATATCGATGCTTCGCTTCGCTTGATTGATGGCGTTGCGCAAGAAGCTGAAACCTGCTTGCGGCTCGGTCCACACTCGGGATACCGGTGTCACGGTAACGGGACTCTTCGCCTCTACGTGAATAATCATGAACGTCGACGCCACCAAGGCGACGATGAGTACCACGACGGCCCGCTTCACGTCGCCAAGCCTAGGTAGGCCAGGGGTGACGGCGAGCCAGTGGTTCTAGGCGACCTCGACCCAGATGAGTTGTGCGGCTTCAACAGAGAGCGTCAGCGGATCGCCGGCGATGGTTATCGCGACCTCCTGAGTATCACTGCGTGAATGTGACATCGTCACCTCGCTACCTTCCTTGATGGCGTGATCGGCCAACATCGTCAACAGCGCTGGCGCTTCGTGCTCGGCGATCTCGGAGATCCTTCGTACGGTCGCGTTCGTACCTGAGGGCAACTCAGCGAGCGCGACGAGCACCCCGTAGGGCGCAGATCTGCCCGGAATGACGTTGCCGTGGGGACACGTCGAGGGCGAGCTCATCGATAGATCGATCTGATTCACTACCGAATCCGAGATCGCCGAGGAGATTCGATCCGCCTCGACATCAGCGGCAGTCCAGTCAAAGCCGAGCACGTCGGTCAACCAGCGCTCGAGAATACGGTGGCGGCGAATCAGCGCGGTCGCCGTTTCCTCACCACTCATTGTGAGCGTGACACTGCGGTCCGCGCCGAGTTCCACCCACCCGTCGCGCTTGAGTCGTTGCAGGGCGTCACTCACCGTTGGCGCGC
>DAIQOO010000146.1:0-3573 GCA_036787845.1 Acidimicrobiales bacterium | reverse complement strand
CAACAACGCTCGCCCCGGTGTTCAATGCCACCGACGTCAGCGCCAGAATCGTGCCCATGAACGTAGTTGCGGTACCGAGCGTTGCCGAACTGCCAACTTGCCAGAAAACGTTGCAAGCCTGGGCGTGGCCTTCGAGAACCACTGAACTATTTGACGCCGTTATCAAAGTTGAGTCGGACTGAATAATGAAAACGGCGCTCGAATCGCCGCCGCCGTTTAACGTGAGCGCTCCGGTGAGGGACATGGTGGGCGCGTGATAGACACCGGGCGTCAAAGTCGTGCCGCCAAGGATTCCTCCCGCGACGCTTGCCGTGGGGGTATCGCCCGCGGCCACGAGGTAGGCCGCCGTGGACGCACTCTGGGCGGATAACGACGCGGCGTTAGCAGCGTTGGTAGCGCCAGATACGGTGCCCGGCGGAAAGCCGGAAATGACTGTACCAGGAAAGAGTCCCACGCTGCCGGTGATTACCGAGGCGCCCGTATTAGTAATGGTCGATCCGGCTACTACCGCGTACGACGCTGCCGAACCCAAATTAAGGGTGGTAGCCGCCAGGGCCGTGTCGCTGCTAAAGGCGACGAGCGTAATGAAAGCGAGCGCGCCAACGCCAAGTGCTCCAAGACCGACCCGGGTGCCGGAATAGGTACTGCGACGGCGATGCGATCCTCGTATTTTCCAGAAATTCAATCGGAACTGATAGTGACTCTTTGGCTCAGTGTTCATGCGCATTACTCAAATCACTCTCGGAATCGAATTAGGTGCAACGCCGACGTGGCTGAAAACCGGTTCCTGATGTGAAACCGTACACCTTGAACGACGAATTCAAGGGTTCCGCAACATCGTTGGGGACTGCTGCCGATTTCGTTGACAATTTGAGCACTAACGCAACAATCCCAACCGATGAAATAGTCGGCAGCGATTTCAGGCATACCACGGGCATAGACGGGCACGTAACAGGGGACAACGGCGGTACTTCGTGGTCACTCCCGGATACTTTCAAACCATTGCAATCAATGGGATTCATTCAGAATTCCTTGGAGCGGGCGACGGGAATCGAACCCGCGTTCTCAGCTTGGGAAGCTGATGTTCTGCCGCTGAACTACGCCCGCGTATCTCTGGAAACCCAGACAAGTCTAGTGATCGTACGGATTCTCACGTTGCCATGAGTAACCGTCACTATCCGGTTTTGACCAGTGCTACGCGCCCACTAACGCCCAACTAACGCCCGGGATAATCTACGTGAATGCGGCGGTTGGAAATAGGCGCGGCGGTCCTCATGAGTCCAAACCCGAGCGGCTCAGGGATTTCTGAACATTTGACGCACTTGTAACGGGCATGCCCGATCACTTGCGTCTCGTTGTCCTGCTCGCTACGTGGTGTCAACTTCGCAGAGGGGAGTTACTCGGACTGAGACGGCAAGACATTGATTTGATGCACGCGGCAATCCAAATCGAGCAGAGCCGAACTTTTACTCGTGACGGTAGATCTCTCACTAAGTCCCCTAAGACTGCGGCGGGTCGTAGGTCATTGTCGGTACCGGGGAATGTCATCGAAGCGATAGTCCACCACTTAGACCAGTTCACGGGCTCGAGTCCTGACGACCTGATCTTCACGATGGACTCTGGCGCTCCATTGACGGCAGTTTCTCTTCATCGAGTGTGGTCAAAGGCACGCATGAAGGTTGGACGCCCTGACCTTCACTTGCACGACCTACGTCATACTGGCTTGACTCTGGCCGCTGCCACAGGCGCAACGACTGCTGAACTCATGCACCGTGCGGGGCACTCTTCAGCCAGTGCAGCACTTCGCTACCAGCACGCCACGAAAGACCGAGACCGAGTACTTGCTGACGCTCTTGAGGCACTTGTCAAGCCAGCGACCGTAATTCCATTTAATCGAGAATCAAGAGCTGAGAATTAGCTGACGTACCCGCTGGCCAGACTCGAGGTAAGCAGTAAGTAATAGCGCCAGGTTTCAGGGTTTCCCAAATTGGTTCGGCGCAATCCTCTTAACGATTGGTGGGACTTAACGGCGGACAAAGGTTGACACAGATATACTTTGGCGCGACACCTCAAGCGTGGCGTTGTCACCGCATGTTTAGGGGGGTCTAAATGAAAGACAGTTCTCACCATGGGAAGTGCGGCACCTTTTTCCGATCGACGCTGAGTTCGGTTCTTGCTCTCGGGCTCGGGTCGGTTCTTCTGTTGGCTGGGTTGGTCGTCATCCCCGGATCTCCCGCTTTTGCGCCCCCACCGGCGCCCTCGCTCACCCTCGGTGGCACGCCGGTCACCTCCGGCTCTGGCAACGCTTACACGGTCTCCTTAGTGGTACCTACGGGCGACCCCGCACCGACAGGTACGGTGACCGTAACAGACAGCGCCGGTACCCCGGGCTCGTGCACCACGTCGAGCTGGAGCGGGCCCACCTCGAGCGGCGGTAACGACGCGTACACCGCGACCTGTTCGATCACGGCCCCGGAGTCCGGGGGCCAGACCGTATCGGCTGGCTACGACCAGTCCGACTACACCGTCGCCGGGTCGAACACCTTGACCGTGGCCGCGATACCCGCTCTCAGTTTGGTGCTCTCGGGCACGCCGGTCACCTCGTCGGGTGGCAACACTTACACGGTCTCCTTAGTGGTACCCACGCTCAACCCTGCGCCTATTGGCAGCGTGACGATTACCGACAACGCCGGTACGCCGGGCTCGTGCACCACGACGCCTATCTGGTATCGCTCGGGGATAAATTCACCGACGGGCTACGACACATACATCGACGGCTGTTCGATCACCGCCTCAGAGTCCGCTGGTGAGACCGTCAGCGCCGTGTACAACGGAAGCGACTACACCATCGGCACCTCCAACACCTTGACCGTCGTGGTGCCCCAGACCCAGACCATCACCATGACCGCGACCCACATGACGACGTTCGTCCAGTCCGGTACGTACAACGTCACCGCCTCGTCGAACGACGTCAGCGCCACGCTCCTCTACACCGTGGACGGGGTAGCGTCCGACACCGCTGGCTGTTCGGTTAGTTCCACGGGCGTGGTCAGCTTCACCGGCCTCGGCGTGTGCACCATTGACGTCAACTCCGGCGCCGACGGTACTTACGCCGCGGCTATCCAGGCCCAGCAGGCTCTGACGGTGCCGAGCACGTCGGTAAATACTGCCATGCGCACCACTTTCGCCGCGGGCGTGCAGAACACCAGCCCCAACGACTCCTTCAACTCAGTAGCCTGCCCGTCCGATGGTAACTGCGTGGCCGTAGGACAGTTCCGCGACGTTAATGGAAACCGCGTATCCCTCACGGCCACCGAAGCCGGCGGCGTCTGGGGCAACGGAGTGCCCACCACTTTCGCCGCGGGCGTGCAGAACACCAGCCCCAACGACTCCTTCAACTCAGTAGCCTGCCCGTCCGATGGTAACTGCGTGGCCGTAGGACAGTTCCGCGACGTTAATGGAAACCGCGTATCCCTCACGGCCACCGAAGCCGGCGGCGTCTGGGGCAACGGAGTGCCCACCACTTTCGCCGCGGGCGTGCAGAACACCAGCCCCAACGACTCCTTCAACTCA
>DAIQOO010000308.1:0-1003 GCA_036787845.1 Acidimicrobiales bacterium | reverse complement strand
TCGCTACCATCGTCTATTCGTTCTTCCAGTGGTCGTACATTGCCCATCACGGCGCGACGACGACCGTGGCGCACGCCATCGTGCTCGATGGCTTCTCGGTCGTGGGCAACGTCGTCATTGCGCTGAGCGTCATCCTTTCGGCGATGGTCGCGCACGACTGGGCGAAGCGCGAACGCATCGCGGGCGCTGACTTTCACGTCTTAGCGCTCGCCGCGAGCGCCGGCGCGTTATTGATGGTCCAAGCCAACGATCTCGTCGTCATCTTCCTCGGTCTCGAGATCCTCTCGATCGGTCTCTACGTACTGGTCGGATTCGATCGCCAACGCAACGCTTCTTCTGAGGCGGCGCTAAAGTACTTCTTGCTCGGTGGCTTCGCGTCGGCGATCTTCATCTACGGCGCCGCGTTGGTCTACGGCGCGACCGGATCGACGAACTTGAGTTCGATCTCGTACTTTCTGAGCAACAACGTCGTCCTTCGCCCTGGACTCCTCTATGCCGGGGGAGCGCTGTTGTTGATCGGCTTCGCCTTCAAGGTGGCGGCGGTACCGTTCCATCTTTGGTCGCCCGACGTGTACGAAGGCGCGCCGACACCCGTGACGGGCGTCATGGCCTCGATCGTGAAGGTGGGCGCCTTCGCGGCATTGCTGCGCGTACTGATCTCGGCGCTCGGCACGCAACTCGACACCTGGCGTCCGATCCTCTTCGTCTTGATTATCTTGACGTGCGTCGTAGGCGCGAGCGTCGCGCTCGTTCAGCGCAACGTCAAGCGACTCCTTGCGTACTCCTCGATCAACCAGGCCGGATTCATGCTGCTCGGCGTGTGGTCGGGCACGGCGCGCGGCGTCGCCGCGACGCTCTTCTACGTCGCCACCTACGCGCCCGTCGTCATCGCGACCTTCGCGGTCGTGACGCTCGTGGGGGGCGCCGGAGACGAACTGCACTCGATCGATCACTACCGCGGTCTCGCACGTCGCCAACCGTGGCTCGGCGGCGCGCTGGCGGT
>DAIQOO010000145.1:0-3657 GCA_036787845.1 Acidimicrobiales bacterium | reverse complement strand
CTTGCTCCTGTTCGCCGTCGCCGCGGCGCAGTCGGCGAATGTGCAGTTCTTTCGGTCCAAGGCGCTGGACGCTTCACCTATAAATCCAAGGAACACCCAATCGCCGGCGGACTCGCCTCGTGGCAAGATCATCGCGGCCGACGGTAAGGTGCTCGCGTTCTCGACACCTACTGGCAAGGGACGCAACGTGTACCGGCGGATCTATCCACTCGGCGCACTCACCTCGGGCGTCGTAGGCTTTGCGTCGCCTACCTATGGCTCGTACTTTCTCGAGGCGTACTACAGCAACTACCTGGCGTCGCACTCACAAGCGCCCCAGAGCTTCGCTCAACTCCTCGCGCCAACAACCTCGGTTGACAACGTGGTGTTGACGTTGCAGCCTTCGTTGCAGCGCGTTGCCCAGAAAGCCTTGGCTGGCCGAGACGGCGCCGCGGTCGTGCTTGATCCGAGAAACGGCAACATTTTGGCGATGTACTCAAACCCCACTTACAACCCGGTGCCGCTGACCTCAACGGATTCCAAGGTGGCATTGGCGGCGTGGAAGACAGACATCAAAAACAACGCCAATGGATTTCCACCACTAGGTCTGTTAGCGATCCAACAAAGGTTCCCACCTGGCTCCACGTTCAAGGTCATCACTACCTCTGCGGTTATCGTGTCCGATCCCCAACTCTTGTCCAAGGTTTACCCTGGGGTCTCTTTCATAATTCCTCCGAACACGAAACTGAAGTTGTACAACTTCGGCAAGGGGACTTGTGGCGGCACCATTGCCGAGATGTTGCCTCCGTCATGTGACACGGGTTTCGCGCAAGTTGGTCTCGACGTGGGTGGTGCGGCGTTAGCCAAAGCGGCCAACAGCTTTGGTTACAACCAAAAGCCACCAATCGACTTGCCCGGCGCGGTGGCGAGTGTCTTTCCATCGGCGTCATCGTTGACGTTCAACCAGCCTGGCGTCGCGTACTCGGCAATTGGTCAACAGAACGTAGCCACGTCAGCATTGATGAACGCGTTGGTGGCCGCCTCGATTGGAAATGGCGGCGTCATGATGACGCCGCATCTTTTGGACTACGTGACCTCAGCGGACGGGAGTGTCATCCATCGTTACAAGCCGATTGTGTGGAAGACGCCCCTTACCTCCGCGCAAGCCGGACAGATCGTCCCCTTGATGGTGGCCGTCGCGAGCCGCGGTACGGCCTATGGCTACTTTCCCGCGGTGGATGACGTGGGCGCCAAGACGGGCACGGCCCAGACCGGCACTCACCTGACCGACGACTGGATGATCGCGTTCGCTCCGGCCAGCGCTCCCACAATTGCAGTGGCCGTGGTCATGCCCTTCCAGGCCATCGAGAAGACGGGTGCGCTTGTTGCTGGGCCCATAATGACGTGCTTAGTTGAAGGCGCACTCTCTGTTCAGTCCGGCCACGCTGCGTCGGGCATTTCGGGCACGTGTCCCAAGTGACCTCGCCTACCTCCTATGTTTGACACGGCGTAGGCTTGGGCTGGTATGGAGCCCGTTGACGACCCACGCCTGTACTCCAATCGCTATCAGCTCACTCACTTAATCGCTCGTGGGGGCATGGCGATGGTCTATCGGGCTCAAGACACGCTGCTTAACCGCGCCGTGGCGCTCAAGATTCTCTACCCTGAATTAAGTGCAGACCCCCTGTTCGTGGAGCGATTTCGCCGCGAAGCTCAAGCGGCCGCAAATCTTTCGCACCCCAATATCGTGCCGGTCTTTGACTGGGGCGAGGACAGTGGGACCTACTTCATTGTGATGGAGCTCGTCGAGGGAACGTCCCTCGCCGAGCTGCTTCGAGGTTCTCAGACGCTGACGCCTTCTCGCTCGGCGGAGATAGTTGCACAAGTCGCGGCCGCACTTGGTTACGCGCATCGAAACGGTGTCGTTCACCGCGACGTGAAACCCGGCAACATCTTGATCACCAACGAGGGTCAGGTCAAGGTCACCGACTTTGGCATCGCGCAAGCGGTGTCGAGTGAGGATCATCTCGCTGAGGCTGGTTCGGTGATGGGTACCGCGACGTATTTCTCGCCTGAGCAAGCGGAAGGTGTTGCCGTCGATGGTCGAAGCGACGTTTATTCGCTCGGTGTCGTGCTGTACGAGATGCTCGTTGGCCGACCTCCTTTTCGCGGCGATTCGCCAATAGAGGTCTCGAGCCAGCACGTGCACGGCACGGTTCCTCCGCCGTCACAGTTCTCGGACACGTTGCCCCATGATCTTGAAGCGATCGTCATGGAAGCTCTCGCGAAGTCTCCCGGGCAGCGCTACCAGTCGGCCGATGAATTTCGCGCCGACTTGCTGCGCTTCAGCGAAGGTCAGCCCGTGCGAGCGGCTGCACGCGACACCGCGTTCTTCGGCGCTGACGCGACGCGGATGGTGGCGGCCGTGCCCGGTGACAGGACCCAAGCAGTTCCCCTCATGCATGGTCCGCGCACTGATATTCGCCGACGTCGCCGCAACTACACCGGGCCCCTCATTGCGCTCGTCATCTTGCTCATCGCGGGCGCTGCGTTTGCGTACGTACTAAACAACAAGACCACCGTGACGAATATGCCGTACTTAATTGGGCAGCCAGTCACGGTTGCCGAGCGGACACTGGTGAGCGATGGCTTCGTAATTGGTTTAGTTCATCCAGTGCCATCGAAGCAGACAAAAAATACCGTCATTTCCACCGTTCCCAACGCCGGAAAAAAAATCTCAAAGGGACAGGCAGTGCAGTTGGTTGTTAGTCTCGGCATCACGACGACACCAGTTATGGTGCCAGATCTCAAGGGTTATTCACTGGCAAACGCAGAGAGCATGCTGGTGTCGGAGAAACTGGGCTTCAAGCTTTCCCCGACACCTAACGCTCCACCCGGTGCGGTTCCGGGAGTAGTTCTCTCCCAGATACCCGTCAAAGGAACGCCAGCGCGAACTGGCGACAACGTCACTCTTGTTGTTCTGGCTCCCAATGCCAAATACACATTGGCGTCCGTGAATGGTGACACCATCATCCTCGCCACCACAGCGATAACGTCCCAAAGCCTCACCGTGAAGCCAGTGTTCACTCGAGTCTGTTCTAACACCGTGGTGCCGGGCCTGGTCATCGTTTCGATTCCCGTAGCGGGTTCCCTCGTCACTCAGGGCCAGCAAATAGCGCTCGTCGTTTCTTCGGGATTCTGTCAGGTCGTGGTGCCGACCGTGATTGGAAAAACTGGGAGTGACGCGATGAACGCTCTCCAGCTTGCGGGCTTTGGATCTTCGTTCACGACTGACCCCACGGCTGTGTGCACCGTTGGTTCTCCACAGACAGTTGCCACTCAGAGTGTCGCGGGCGGTTCATACGCGAAGTACAGTTCCGTCATTGCTCTCACGCTCTGTCAGTCCTCACCGGTCACAACAGGCTAACGAGCCAGCGTAATAACATCAACGTCTATGGCGAAATCTCAATCAAAACAGAACAGAAAATCGGTTGGTCGTTACGTCGACGCGGAGGCACGAGGGCGGGTCACAAAACGTCGTCCCGCCAACGCTGACCACAGTCCCCACTGGTACGGCTGGCTGTTACTTGATCTCTTGCTCTTTGGCGTGATCATCATCACGCTGAACTACCTACAAGTCCTACCCGGCTCGACCTCGTCGTGGTACTTGGTGCTCGG
>DAIQOO010000001.1:41011-44222 GCA_036787845.1 Acidimicrobiales bacterium | reverse complement strand
CGCAATCTCGAAGTAGCGAGGTTGCTGGCTCGCTACGCCCTTTGTAATTGACGATTCAATCTAGAGTTTGCGCTATGTCCAATGTCGACGAGCGCCGGGGCGCGGTGCAGCTCAATGACTTGACGAAGTCGTTCGGGAACGTGAAGGCTGTGCGCGGCGTCACCATCTCGATTCAGCCGGGCGAGACGCTCGCGTTGCTCGGACCAAATGGCGCGGGAAAGTCGACGACAATCGACATGATGCTCGGACTCACCCGCCCGGACGCGGGAACCGTCTCGTTATTCGGGTCGTCACCGGCCGACGCAATAAAGGCTGGCGTGGTGGGCGGGATGCTCCAAACCGGTTCGCTCATCGAGTACTTGAGTGTCCGCGAGCTCGTCACCATGGTCGCCTCGCTCTATCCCCACCCCCTCAAGGTCGACGACGTGTTGCGCCTCACCGGTACCGAGGAGATCGCGGATCGTCCAACGACGAAACTCTCCGGCGGTCAGACGCAGCGAGTGCGGATGGCAATTGCGCTCGTCGCCGATCCGGACTTGCTCGTGCTCGACGAGCCAACGGCTGCACTCGACGTCGAAGGTCGTCGCGATTTTTGGACGGCGATGCGCGCGGTCGCCGCGAGAGGGAAGACGATCATCTTTGCCACGCACTATCTCGACGAAGCCGACGCCTACGCCGATCGCGTCATCTTGATGGCGCGCGGACGAATCGTTGCCGACGGACCGCCGACGGAGATTAAAGCGAAGGTCGGTGGGCGGACCATTCGCGCCACGTTGCCCGACGTCGATCCGAGCGAACTCTCGAAGCTTCCCGGGGTCATGAAGGCCGAGCGTCGAGGCGACGGCGTGATCCTCACGTGCACCGACTCGCCAGCTTCTGACACGGCCATTCGCGAACTTATCGCGCGCTACCCTGAAGCTCGCGACTTTGAGGTACGCGGCGCGGGACTCGAAGAGGCGTTCTTGAACCTGACGGGCGACAACGACGAGGACGTTAGTGACGAAGGTGCGGCACGATGACGAGATTCACCTATCTGCGCTTCGAAGTTCTTCGCACCATTCGTAATCGTCGTTTCCTGATCTTCTCTCTCGCCTTCCCGCTCATACTGTTGTTGACCATCGCGGGTCCGAACCGACACATCATCATCGACGGCATTGGATTTCCCCTTTATTACATGACGGGCATGGCGGCGTGGGGATCAATGAACGCGGTCGTCTCTAGTGGTGCGCGAATCGCCCAAGAGCGATCAGTCGGGTGGACCCGTCAAATGCGCACAACACCGCTGAGCACGAGCGCGTACTTCAGCGCCAAGATACTCACGGGCTACATGATGGCGATCTTCAGCGTTGTCGTGTTGGCAATAGCTGGAACGTCCATTGGCGTGCGCCTCGACGCGCTTGAGTGGCTGACCATGCTCGGTCTGTTACTGATTGGACTGATACCTTTTTCGGTGCTCGGCATCATGTTCGGTCATCTCATCCCAATCGACTCTCTTGGCCCAGCCATCGGCGGCATCACGTCGGTGTTCGCGTTGCTCGGTGGCGCCTTCGGTCCGATCGCGCGCTCTGGCATCTTATTAAGCATCGTCAAGTGGCTTCCCTCGTACTGGCTCGTGCAAGCGGGAAAATCCGCCCTAGGCGGCGGCGTCTGGCCTCTGCAGGGCTGGATCGTCGTTGCCGTGTGGTCCGTTGTCCTGACAAGGATTGCCCTCCGTGTCTATCGACGTGACACTGTGCGGGTGTGAGTTCGACGTATCGTCACGTTCCACTAGCACCACACGGCCTGGTACCAAGCGCCGGCTCAGGGATAGTGTCGAGACATCAAGGAGGTATCGATGTCGTCTGATAGCGAACACGTTCACTTAAACAACCATCACCGCACGACCCTGGCGAAGATCTTTCAACACCCGATCAGCCACAACCTCGAGTGGAAAGACGTGCTTTCACTGTTGGCCGCGGTGGGGACCGTCGAAGAGAAGCACGACGGCAAGTACGACGTGAGCGTGGGATCACTCACCGAGACCATTGAACGTCCCAATCACAAAGAAGTCAACACTCAAGAGGTGCTCGACCTGCGCAAACTCTTGGCAAGCGCTGGGTATGGCCCGACGAGTGCTTGAGTAACTCCATCACTGAGGTCACCTCAAGAAAATCGTAAGAATTTCGCGTAGGTGACCTTCGCCCCTTGCAATCACACTTCGCAAGGCGTAGGACTGAGTGAGGTCTTCAACGAAAGGACTCGACGATGCCGTATCGATACCAACACCCAGGCCATATGTGGGGAGGGGGCTTGTTCCTCCTGCTGTGCCTACTTACTCTCGCCGCTGTCGTCGTATGGGTCGTCAGCGCCCGTTCCCACCACCCCGGCCACCCGCATCCACACGATCACGGGCACTCCGTACCCCCGTCGTCGGATCATCCCTCCAACGCACTTCGAATACTCGACGAACGTTTCGCACGAGGTGATATCGACGTCGAGGAGTTCACGAAACGTCGAGACCTTTTACGAAGTTCTCCCTAACCAGGGCATCGCCGATTGCGCCGCGTCAGTGGCAACTCACCACGACTTAGGTAGTTGCTGCAGAATTGCTTGCGCGATGAGAGAGTATCCGGCGTCGTTGGGGTGGTCGTCTGGACCAAAGGGTTGTGAGTAACACATCCACGTCATGAGACATGCTTGCGCGACGTTCTGTGGAAGAGAACCCACGTTGGGCACCGTGATACGCGTCGTGACGTTGGTCTTGAAATAGGTAGGAACGTCGGCAACGAAAGCGCCAGCGTTGAGGTACACCTGATGCAGCATTGCGTTGAGGCGATTTATAGCAGCGAGCGACTCGGAAGCTATCGCCGGACCGCTCGGTCCGCTCTCGTAGTACGAAAGAAAGGGGTCGTTGTACTCGAGACCAATGATGCGAACCTTTGGCCCCGCGGCACGCTTCAAGGCACTCATGAGCTTGGGCAGATCGAGCTGCACGGCAGCGATCGCCGCGCTCACGCACGCCCCATTCACCAACGTGGGCGTAAAGCACGTCCGAACGTTGTTAAAGCCAAGGTCCACGGTGATGACGCCTGCTTGACCTTGCGTCGCCCGCAGGACCTCCTTGGCTCTACCCAACTGCGTCTGGGGCAGCTTGTAACAGTGATCGGCCACGGCGGTGTTGAGAATCGACTGGACCGTCTCTCCCGGACAGCCAATCTGATACAAGGTGAGC
>DAIQOO010000001.1:38065-40911 GCA_036787845.1 Acidimicrobiales bacterium | reverse complement strand
GTTGAGAATCGACTGGACCGTCTCTCCCGGACAGCCAATCTGATACAAGGTGAGCGCGACGCCCTTGAGGCTTTCCATCAAGATGAGATCGTTGGCGTAACCGGTCGACGTGCGCCGTCCATTGTTCTGAAGTATCCCCGTTGGCTGAAAGCCCAACGACGCCGACGCGCCGACGTCGAGATAAAAGGCCGAAAACGAAGGAGGCGTCGTGCTCGTCGCCGACGCCGCTCCGACACCAAATGGATTAGTCGAATGACCGAAGACGAAAATGGCCGCCGCGACGACAACAATGACCACGCTCGCTCTCACGTAATTTGCTCGTCGTTGCATGGTGTACCTCAGATATTGATGGGGTTGTTTGGATTGCCGCAAAGCCCCCCCCCAGACCTAGCGAACTGAAAGGGACTGCCACGCACACTTCGAGTTGCTCGCGGCAACGCCAATTATACGGCAGCCCCCAATGTCAACTTGAGCCCAAAAGCGAATCAAGGCATGCTCTTCGTAGCATTTCCAACGACATTCGGCAATGTCGTGAAGTCTGAGAGTTAGTTGTGACTTTTGATGGCATTCGTCACTCACGTAGGCTCGCCTGGAGGAGGCGCCATGCAAAATGCCCAGTGGCAATACGAGCCCGAGGAACATGATTTTCCTGCGGCCACCACCTACCTCAGTTTGATCTGTGACCCTACGCTGGCGGCGTCGTTGAGCGAACTTCTAAAGAGTGTTCCCACCGTGACGTATCAAGCGAAGGATCTCCTTCGAGCGAGTGAACTTGCACTACTGGAAAAGACCAACGCCCACGTGGGCCGAGACCTCGACAAAGTTAAACGCGGTCGCAAACTTTCTCCGGTGCTGCTCGTGCGAGGAAAGTTCCAGAAAAATCGATCGCTGATTGTCGCCGACGGGTATCACCGAATCTGTGCCAGTTACTGGATCGACGAGAACTCACCAATCCCCTGTCGCATCGTCGACTTTCCGCGCAAACACGCAACGAACAACGTTCAACGACGGTTTAGCGAGATAAGCACGTCATTGCTGCCCATGTGAGCACGCACGGAGTGCTTACACTTGTGCCGTGCGTCGACTCGTTCCCCTAATCTTCGTCGCGGTGTTAGTGATTTCGAGCGGCGTCGCGACCGGCGTGTCACTTGCGCAGTCCCGCGAACGGCCTTCGTCGGTTGGCATGTATTTGAGTTGCTCCAACAAGGTAGGTTCACAGCCCACGACGTTCATCCTTTCGTGTGCCGACGCCAACTCAATGGTGGCCGCGCTGCACTGGGTTGACTGGGGCGACGCCACGGCGTACGCCACCGGTCTCGCCAAATGGAACGACTGCACGCCGAACTGCGTGAGCGGTCACTGGAAGCAAAAGCCCGTGACGGTATGGGCTTGGCGACTACGCGACGGGCTCTACACCCGCCTCGCCAGTGACGACCCCCAACTTCTCTCCAGTATCACCTTGACGCCCTATCCGGCGTAAGAGTTCGCTACTGCGTCCTTGACCGGACGCTAGGGCCTATTCTGGTCGCTTCTTTATACTGAGCAACGAGTGAGGAATCGTCGAATACACCGACGTCGTGGTGATTTGGTTCACCGCGTAGCGTCTTAGCGCTCTCGACATTGGAGTACGACCGATGAAGCCACTACGTATTGCCGTCATGGCCATAACGTTGGTGACGCTGTCCACGATTCTCCCCGCGTCGGCGAGTACCACACTCGCCTGGAAGAACGCGAAGAAGGCCGTGTTGCCAAGTGGTGCGACTGGCTTGCCGAGCGGCTATTTGCCAACGCTGTCGTGCGTCTCAGTAGGAAACTGCGAAGCCGGGGGTGCCTACGATGACGCGGGCGGCGCCGTGCACGCACTGATTCTCAACGAGTCCAACGGAACGTGGACGACGCCGACCACGCTGAAAGCTCCAGCCGGCGCCGGCTCGAATCCCGGCATGACAGTCCTTGGGCTCTCTTGCTCATCGCTCGGTAACTGTTCGGCCGCTGGCAGCTACCAAGACGCTTCAACCAACGTCCAAGCATTCGTCGCTAATGAGGTGAGCGGTACGTGGTTAACGGCGAGCGAAATCTCATTGCCCGCGAACTCGCTCACCACCGGTCAAAACGCCTTTCTCCGCTCAGTCACGTGCTCGTTGCCTGGCGACTGCAGCGCCGTAGGAAGTTATCTCGCTGGCACGACGGCGGCGCCACGCAACCTCGGCTTCGTCGCCAACGAAATTCGCGGTACCTGGAGTAGTGCGTCTCAGATCACGCTTTCTGCGAGCGCTAATTTCAATCCCTTCGTGACGATCAATCAGATTGCGTGTTCGTCGATTGGCAACTGTGTGGGCGATGGTTACTTCATCGACGCCAACAACGTCACCCAGGGACTAATCATCGATGAAGTTAACCGCAACTGGCAACCTGGCACGACGCTCACGCTTCCCGCGAACGCCAGCGCGTACGCCGGAGCGTCGCTAAGTGAAGTCGCCTGCGTCAAGGGGTCCGGTTGCACGGTGTACGGCATCTACTCCTCGAACACCGGCGCCGTGGAGGGTCTTAGCGCGAGTGGAACAAGCGGACATTGGTCACGGAGCGTTGAGCTCACGATGCCCCTGAACGCGGGATCGAATCCTCACGTCTTTCTCTACGGATTCCAGGGAATCGACTGTTCGTCATTTGGCAACTGCGCCGTTGGTGGCCAGTACCTCGACAACGCGGGCAACTACCAAGGATTCCTCGACAACAAGGTAAATGGCACGTGGAGTCAGGCCGTCGAACTCATCCTTCCCACGGGCGCCCGGTCGGCGGGAAAGAACGGCGGGGTCGTAACGATCTCGTGCCCGAGCAACGGTAAC
>DAIQOO010000001.1:35080-37965 GCA_036787845.1 Acidimicrobiales bacterium | reverse complement strand
GTCGGCGGGAAAGAACGGCGGGGTCGTAACGATCTCGTGCCCGAGCAACGGTAACTGTCGAGGGGGCGCGGCGTACCTAGACGGCACCGGCGCGTACCAAGCACTCGTGATCGTAGAGACCAACGGTTCGTGGCACCAAGGCACCAAAGTCGTCTTGCCCGCCGGCTCAACGACCGTGGGGATCGACGGGGGCATCTACGCGCTGGTGTGCGTCACGGTGAACTCGTGCACCGCGACCGGAAGCTACCTCGAGCCAACCGCGTTCTACCAGGGCCTAACGCTCAGCAGTTAAACGAAAGACCGGGGGAATCGAGGCCAGCTTCGATGGGCGCAAGCGCGCCGCGACGTGCCCTTGGCTGGACTAGAGCTGTGGCGCTCGTCTCAATGAGCCGGTTCGCGCAAGGTTTCATCTACCGACCACCTCTCGATACCCCTCCTTTCACGTTGCGGTAACCATGCCTTTTTACGTTGGCTAGGTGGCACGCGAACGATTTCACCTTCCCCATGGGCTACGCGTGCATGGCGCCCGTCGCTCCTTCGAGCCCCGCGACGGTGGCTCGTGAGCGCCGTGCTTGACGCACCCGGTCGCAGCGTGATCCTCATCGTCGAAGACGAAGAGAGTTACCAAGACGCGCTCAACATCGGGCTCAGTGTTGAAGGGTTCGTGGTGGTGGGCGCGATGAACATCGCCGAAGCCCGCGAACTACTCGTCAGCGCCAAACCCGACCTCGTACTCCTTGACGTCATGTTGCCCGACGGGTCAGGTATTGACTACTGCCGTGAGCTGCACGACACGACACGCATCCCCGTCATCATGGTGACCGCCCGCTCTGGCGAAGTCGACGTCGTCTTGGGCCTCGAGATCGGCGCGGCGGACTACGTCACGAAGCCGTATCGTCTTCGCGAACTTGTCGCTCGCATTCGCGCCGTACTGCGTCGCCCCACCGCGACGAACGAGGGCGAGATCGTTACCTTTGGTGAGATACGAATCGATTTCATTCGACGCACCGTGACTCGACGAGGCAGAGAGGTGGAACTGAGTCGAAAAGAGTTCGATCTCTTAGCGCTCTTATCCACCCGGTTGGGTCAAGTAGTGACGCGCGAAGTCTGTCTCGACACGCTGTGGTGGGGGCTCGAACTCTCGGACACTCGCACCTTGGACACGCACGTCAAGCGCCTGCGCCAAAAGATCGAGGACGATCCGGCCAACCCTCGGCACCTGTTGACCATTCGTGGCGTCGGCTTTCGCCTAGACGCTTAAACTTTCTTCGTGAAGAAGAACGACCTCGCCTTTGACTTCACGCTGGCGGATCAAGTCGGCAACTTACGAACCCTCTCCACCATGCTCCTCGATGGTCCAGTGATTCTTTTCTTCTATCCCGCCGCGATGAGTCCCGGCTGCACGAAGGAGTCGTGTCACTTTCGCGACCTCAACGCAGAGTTCTTGGAGTTCGGCGCGCAACTCGTGGGTATCTCCATGGACACCCCCGAGCGTCAGGCCCTCTTCGCCAAGAAACACGGCCTTACCTACCCGCTCCTCGCCGACGTGGACGGCACCGTCGCCGAGCACTACCGCGTCAAGCGATCCTTAGGATTCTTGAAGGTGAAGCGCGCGACGTTCGTCATTGGCCAAGACCGCAGAATTCTCGACGTCATTACGAGCGAAGTCAGTATGAACACGCACGCCGACCGCGCACTCGCGACCGTTCGCGCAAACCACGCCTAACCGGCGATCATCGCTGGCGCTGGGTCTTCGAGGTAGTGCGCGACGTGACTCAGCACGCGTGAGGCGAGTGCGCCGTCGACTTGACGGTGATCGAACGACATCGCGATCTCGACCACTTGACGCACGACCACTTGGTCGTTCACAACCCACGGAGCCTTAGCGATCTGGCCCACGGCCAAAATCGCCCCTGTGCCGGGAGGAAGGATTGGCATCGCCGCGTCCACGCCAAAGGGTCCGACGTTGGTAATCGTCATCGTCGTGCCGATCATTTCGTTGGGAGTCGTCGTGCCGTTTCGGGCCTTGTCGACGAGTACGTTCAGCGCTTGTGCCATTCCCACGAGATCGAGTTGATCGGCACCCTTGATATTGGGCACGATGAGCCCACGTGGGGTGTCGGCCGCGATACCAAGATTCACGGTCCTTCGCACAATTACTTCGCCAGCCTCGGAGTCGAAACTTGAGTTGACACCAGGAAAGTGTCGCGCCGCGTCACAGAACGCCAGTGCAACGACCGTGAGTGGCGAGAGACGGACATCTTGCAGATTCGCTCGCTGTTTCAGCGACGCGAGCAGCTCCATCGTCTTCGTGGCGTCCAGGCGAACCCATACTGACGCGTGCGGCGCGCTGAAGGCGCTGTGCACCATGGCGTCTGACATCGATCGAAGCACGCCCTTCACTGGGATGCGCTCTTCCTTTGGGCCACTCGCCCACGACGCCAACTCTCGGCCGACGAAACGCGACGTCGTGTTAGGACCAGTTATCGGTGCGCTCGTTCGTAGCGGTGGCGCACTCGGCGCGCCACTCAACGCTCGTTCGACGTCCTCGCGCGTGACGAGTCCGTCGCGACCGGTGCCTGGAATCGTCGCTACATCAAGACCGTGTTGCTTCGCGTAGAGACGTACTGGCGGGGTGGAACGTGGCGCCAACGCTGACGCCGTACTCGCGGCTACTGCGGGCGCCGCTGCCGGTGCGGATACGTCTGGCGGGGGTGTTGACGATGGTGGTGTTGGACTCGACGGGCTCTGGCGACGATGCTTGCGTGTGGCGACGCCGTCGTCGTTCGCTACGCCGTATCCCACGAGCACCGCTTCGCGGCCCTCACCAATTGAGGCAGGCGCCGCGGACTCTGCGGGCGCTTCTTTCGCGACGTCAGTCGTCT
>DAIQOO010000001.1:30503-34980 GCA_036787845.1 Acidimicrobiales bacterium | reverse complement strand
AAGATAATCGGATCGTCGTGTTCGATGGACTGTTGAATCGTCCAGTACGCGTCGTTGGGCGTCGAGCACGACACAACTCGTAGACCCGCGGTGTGCGCGAAGTACGCCTCAGGACTCTCTGAGTGGTGTTCGATGGCCCCGATGCCGCCCTGGAAGGGAATGCGAATCACGAGACCCATCGTGTAGACGCCGTCAGAGCGCTTGTGCAGTTTGGCAACCTGAGAGACGATCTGATCAAAGGCTGGGTAGACGAATCCGTCGAACTGAATCTCACAGACGGTGCGGTACCCGCGGATCGCGAGTCCGACGGCCGTACCGACGATCGCCGACTCGGCCAGAGGCGCGTCAATTACGCGATCTTCGCCGAAGTCCTTTTGCAGGCCGTCGGTGATCCTAAAAACACCACCGAGCTTGCCGACGTCCTCGCCCATGATGAGGACCTTCTTGTTCTTTTCCATAGCGCGCCGAAGACCCTCGTTGAGGGCCTTGGCCATGGTCATAGTGGTGGTGGCCATCAGTGAGACCCTCCGCTCACGCCCAACTCCACCATCTCTCGACGACCTTCTTCGATCAAAGGGTGCGGCGCGGCGTAGGCATTGTCAAACATGGTGATCGGATCAGGCCGGTCCATCGCCAGCACGTCGTTTCGAAGTTCCAACGCCATCGCGTCAGCTTCGGCCGCGACCGCGTCGAACTTGGCGCTCTTCACGCGATACTCACGCACGAGCAGCGACTTCACGCGCTCAATGGGGTCACGGTGTTTCCAGACTTCGACTTCAGCATCGACGCGATAACGCGTTGGGTCATCGGACGTGGTGTGCGCGCCGAGTCGATAGGTGTACGCCTCGATCAACGTCGGACCGCCGCCAACGCGCGCACTCTCGAGAGCGCGCTTCGTGACTTCATACACCGCGAGCACGTCATTCCCGTCCACGCGAACCCCTGGGAAACCGAAACCGTGCGCGCGGTGATACAGGGGAATCTTGGATTGGATCGACATTGGCGTTGATATACCCCATTGGTTGTTCTGACAGAAGAACACGACGGGTGCGTTAAACGACGACGCCCACACGAAAGACTCGAGTACGTCGCCTTGGCTCGACGCGCCGTCACCGAAGAACGTCATCACGGCCTCTTCGGCGCCGTCGCGCTGCACGCCCATGGCGTAACCCACGGCGTTCAGTGCTTGATTGCCGATCACGATGCAGGGCACCGAATGGCGGTACTTCTGGGGGTCCCAGCCGCCGTTCGACGTCGCGCGAAAGAGCCGCAGCATGTCCTTGGGCGGCACCCCTCGACACCAAGCAATTCCGTGCTCACGGTACGTGGGGAACGTGAAGTCCATGGGCGCCAAGGCTCGTCCGGCGCCGATCTGCGCGGCCTCTTGTCCTTGGATCGGGGCCCAGAGTGCGAGCTGACCCTGACGCTGCAACGACGTTGACTCGTTGCACAGGCGTCGGATAATGACCATGTCTCGATAGAAACTAAATATCTCGTCGCCGCCGAGGGAGGATTCGTAGTCTGCGGTCGCGACTCGTTCGCCCTCGGGCGTGAGTAACTGGACAAGTTCCTCGCCGATCATCGACTCTCCTTTGACCACTACCCCCGAGTGACCACCTTATCCCCGTACGATAAAAGGGTGACTCGGCTGTTCGTAGACGTGACGCCGCTTCGAACGAGCAGAAACTTTCGTTTACTGTTCATTGGCCAACTGGTCTCACTACTCGGCAGTAACCTCACCATCGTCGCCGTGGCCTACCAGGTCTACCAACAGACTCATTCGAGTCTCTGGGTTGGCTTGGTCAGCTTCATTCAACTACCGCTGCTGATTGTCGGCTCACTATGGGGCGGCGCGCTCGGCGACCGATTCGATCGACGAACGCTGCTCGTCGGTGCATCGTTCTTGCTCGCACTGCTTAGTTGTGGACTCGGCGTGAACGCGTTCTCGCATCACGCCAATTTCGCACTACTCGTTTCGCTGCCTGCGCTCGCGGCTGGCCTATCAGGATTATCGGGACCTCTTCGCACCGCCGTCATCCCGACGTTGGTTCGTCCCGAAGAGCTGGTCGCCGCTTTCTCGCTCAATCAGGTCATCGTCAATACCGCCACCGTTATAGGGCCGGCCGTGGCGGGCGTGTTGATCGCGACGGTGGGGCTCTCGTCGTGTTACTTCATCGACGGCGTCACGTTCTTCTCGCTCATGCTCGCGACGTTCCTCATGGCACCGATGAAGCCCGTGGGTGTCCACACCGGCATCAAATTGCTGCGCTCGATTCACGAAGGCTTTCGTTACGTTCGATCTCACGCCGTCGTCCAGGCCGTGTACCTCGTCGATCTCAACGCCATGGTCTTTGGACTGCCTCGTGCACTCTTCCCCGCCGTGACGCTGCACGTCTATCATGGTGGCCCTCAGATCTTGGGACTGCTCTACGCCGCGCCGGGCGTGGGCGCACTCGCAATGGCGCTCTTCACCGGATGGTTGGACCGCGTGCGTCGCCGAGGTCGACTCGTCGTCCTCGCGGTCCTCATCTGGGGCGTCATCATGGCGCTCTTTGGACTCGTACCAGTGCTGTGGGTTGGACTGAGTTGTCTAGCCATAGCGGGCGCCATGGACGTCATCTCAGCGGTACTACGCAGCACCATTCTCCAGACGTCGATTCTCGACCAATTCCGCAGTCGGATGTCGTCGATTCAGATGGCGGTCGTCACCGGGGGTCCGCGCTTGGGTGACCTCGAGTCGGGCGTCGTGGCGAACTTCACGTCGACGGAGTTCTCTATTGTCTCGGGCGGCGTGATGTGCGTCCTTGGGGTTCTCGCTCTCGTGCGTTGGCGACCAAGTTTCTGGCGAGAACGATCGCTCTAGGCGCTTCGCACTGGGATCGAGCGACGTTTGGCGTTCGTGACGGTAGCGAGCTGACCGCAGGCCGCGGCAATCGAGCGACCTCTCGTATTGCGTACCGTGACGTTCACGCCTCGCCGCTGCAAGCCATCTCGGAATTCGATGACGCGCCTGGCGCTCGAGCCCAGGACGAGATAACCGGGCGTTGGATTGAGTGGAATCAAGTTGACGTGGGCGTTGAGTGAGTTCGCGTAGGCAGCAAGCTCGTCCATCGCTTGATCGGTGTCGTTGACCCCGTCAATAAGAGCCCACTCGAAGCTGAGACGACGACCGGTCACCTCGATCCAGGTTGAACAGGCTTGGTGAAGGCGCTCGAGCGGGTAGCGGCGATTCAAGGGAACCAGTTCGTTTCGCGTCTCGTCGTTCGCCGCGTGTAGTGAGACGGCGAGCGTGAGAGGGATTCCTTCGTGCGCGAGTCGCTCGATAGCTGGCGCCACGCCCACCGTCGACACCGTTAGGTGTCGCGCCGACATCCCGCGGTACTCATTGAGTCGTCGAACCACGTTGACGGTGACGTTGTAGTTAGCGAGCGGCTCGCCCATCCCCATGAAGACCACGTTCGAAAGCCGCGCGGGCGAAGCGGCGCGAGCGGCGAAGAGCACTTGCTCGAGGACCTGTCCCGCGCTCAACTGCCCACTGAATCCCGCTTGCCCGGTCGCACAGAACGTACAGCCCATGGCACAGCCGGCCTGGGACGAGACGCAGACCGTGACGCGATCGTCGTAGCGCATGAGGACGGTCTCGATGGTCGAGCCGCCCTCGAGGGCAAAAACCCATTTTCGTGTCGCGCCGTGGTCACTCGCGACGTCGTTGACGACCTCGAGACTCGAGGGCAAGCGCTCGACCAGTCGCGTGCGCAGCGCTTTTGGGATCGTGGTGATCTCGTCGAGCGCCTTACCCTCGCTCCAGAGACCCTGCCAGAGCTGGTCCTGGCGGTACCGAGGTTCGCCCTCCAGCAACGACGCCAGTTCTTCTTTGGTGTATTCGTAGATCGACGCCACTCAACCACGCTAGAACAACGCCGCAAACCCCAAGCGGGAGCGACTCACTCACGGACCTCCATCGTGAATTGGTGAACGAGGTCGGGTTCTTATTGCATTCTTCTGTGGACGTTGAGGATTCCTTGACGTCGCGGGGAATACTTCGACATGAAGAAAGGACCAACACCATGTTCACCGCCACCATTTCACTCCTACTCACCTCGACCATCGTCGCGCTCAGCGTCGCGCTCGGGATCGGACTGACGTTGATCGGTCTGCATTTCGAACTGATGCGCCGAAGCGAGCAGCGCCACGCCGAAGAGCTGCTGCACCAGCAAGCGATCATCACCGACCACGAAGCCACGATCAACGCGTACCGACAGTTCGTCCACAGTGACCCCGATCTCGCACTGACGGTCAAGTAGTCCTCTTCGCGCGGAGCCCGCGAGACCGTTTCGCCTAACCCCGCGATGTCTGCTTGACTCATTAGCGGTTCAGCCAACTGCTGAACGACCGACAGGAGCACAATGGAACTGGAGAACACATCGGCCGTCGTCACGGGTGGCGCGTCTGGACTCGGTGAGGCGACCGCTCGCGC
>DAIQOO010000001.1:27744-30403 GCA_036787845.1 Acidimicrobiales bacterium | reverse complement strand
CATCGGCCGTCGTCACGGGTGGCGCGTCTGGACTCGGTGAGGCGACCGCTCGCGCGCTGGCCGCTCGCGGCGTCAAAGTCGTGCTTGCCGACCTCAACCACGTCAACGGCACCGCTATCGCCAAGGAGATCGGCGGCGCGTACGTGCACTGTGACGTAACCAACACCGACGAAGTCATCGCCGCCATCGAAGCGGCCAAGGCCATGGCACCTCTCTGGAGTGCCGTCAACTGCGCCGGCATCGGCTGGGCGACGCGCACCATTGGCAAAGACGGTGAGTACGCCTCCGCCCACGATCTCGACCTCTATCGCAAGGTGATCGAAATCAACTTGATCGGGACCTTCAACGTCTGTCGACTTGCGGCGACCGCCATGAGTCACAACACGCCCGACGTCGACGGCATGCGCGGCGCGCTGCTCAACACCGCCTCGGTCGCCGCCGAAGACGGTCAGATCGGCCAAGTGGCTTACTCGTCCTCGAAGGGCGGCGTCGTCGGCCTCACGCTCCCGCTGGCGCGCGACATCGCGCCCATTGGTGTTCGCGCGAACTGCATCTTGCCGGGCCTCATCGACACGCCGATCTACGGCACTGGTCCCCAGTCCGATGAGTTCAAAGCCCGCCTGGGTGCGGGCGTGCTCTTTCCCAAGCGCCTCGGTTACGCCGACGAGTTCGCGTCGCTGGCCGTCGAGTTGTTGTCCAATAGCTACATGAACGCCGAGTCCGTACGCATCGACGCGGGAATACGCATGCAACCTAAATAGTCCTGACGAACGCACGAAGCCCGCGCCACTGGCGCGGGCTTCGTGCGTTAGAGGCGAGGTGTTAAATCTCGCGCGCCTCGGCGACGTTGTCGAAGCGAGCAAACTCACCACGCCACGTCAAGTGCGCTGTACGAGTCGGACCGTTACGGTTCTTGCCCACGATGATCTCGGCGTCGGCCTTCATATCGTTCGACACGTCGCCGTAGATCTCAGGACGGTAGAGAAAAAGCACGACGTCGGCGTCTTGCTCCAATGAGCCCGACTCGCGCAGGTCCGACATCATCGGGCGCTTGTCCGCTCGCTCTTCGAGCTTTCGAGAGAGCTGTGAAAGCGCCAGCACGGGGCATTCGAGTTCTCGCGCGAGGATCTTGAGCGATCGACTCATCTCAGAGACTTCGACCTGGCGGTTTTCCGCGCGACCGCGCGAACTCATGAGCTGGAGGTAGTCGATGATGACAATACCGAGATCGCCATTTTGCTGTTTGATTCGTCGCGCCCTTGCGCGCACGTCCATAATCGTGAGACTGGGGTTGTCGTCGATGAAAACCTTCGCCGACTGCAGGTACCCGAACGCTTCGTGCGCGCGATTCCAGTCCGCCTCACTTAAGTCGCCCGTGCGCAACTTCGAGGAGTCGATACGCGCGGTGGAAGCGAGGATCCGCTCCGCCAACTCTTGACGACTCATCTCCAAAGAGAAGAAGAGTGCCGGACGATTCACTACCGCGCCCACGTGGATCAAGATCCCCAACGCGAACGCCGTCTTTCCGGTGGCGGGTCGGGCGCCGACGATCGTCATCGAACTCGACTGCAGTCCCTGGAGAATGGCGTCGAGCGAGCGATACCCCGTCTCGAGACCGTTCAGTTGACCGCGCGTTTCACCGCGCTGCTCGAGGATGTCCGCTTCGCTCAAGAGAAGGCGCTGCAGGGGCGACACCGAGTCAATTTTGCGGTCGTCGCCGATGGCGTTGATCTTGCGTTCCGCCTCATCGATGAGACCAACGACGTCATCGGTCGCGACGTAGGCGTCGTCCACGATTTCCCCGGCGACGGAAATGAGTCGACGCTGTTGGGCCTTCTCTCTAACTGATTCGGCGTAGTGCTGCGCGTTCGCAGCCGACGGCGTGTTGAGCTGTAACGATGAGAGTACGGCTAACTCGACCGCGACCGCACCGCGCTCTTGGAGTTTCGCTTGCACGGTGACGTAGTCAACGGGTTCGCCGGCGTGCGCGAGGGCGATGATCGAACTGAAGATCTGTCCGTGCAAGGGGCGATAGAAATCCTCCGCCTGCACGTTCTCGTACGCGACGCTCACGGCTTCGGGCGAGAGCAACATCGCACCGATAAGTGACTCTTCCATTTCGATGACACTCGGTGGCACGCGACCACCTACGACTTGGCGACTTCGCTCTATTTCAATCTGTGTCATAAGACCTCAACGGTTGTTCAATTTGGTTGTGTGTCGCAAGAACAACAACATGGGGTAATCCTGTGCTTAACTCAATCGCCCTACATCCTCGTGGGAGGCTGTGACATGCGAAACGCCGGGGCCTAGGGCCCCGGCGAATCACGCGTTCTTTGAAAGTTCGGACGTTACTTCGCCACGACCTCCACGTTGACGGCCGCCGTGACGCCATCAAAGAGCGTCACCGTCGCGCTGGCGCTACCAACCTCTTTGAGATGTTCGCCGATAAAAATCGCGTGACGATCGAGTGAGATACCCGTGGCGGTGCGAATCGCGTTCACGATGTCCGTCTCACCAATTGAGCCAAAGAGTCGACCGTTGGCACTCGCTCGCGCTTCAATGGTCAACGTTGCCTTTTCGATAAGCACCTTTTGTGCCTCGGCCGCTTCGCGACTCTTGGCGTCAACGATGTCGCGGGCCTTACGCATCGAGGCCG
>DAIQOO010000001.1:17069-27644 GCA_036787845.1 Acidimicrobiales bacterium | reverse complement strand
GCCGCTTCGCGACTCTTGGCGTCAACGATGTCGCGGGCCTTACGCATCGAGGCCGCTTGGACCTCGGTTGCCGAGCTGGCGGCCAGCGCGGCGCCCGAGGGCAAAAGGAAATTTCGCGCGTAGCCAGACTTCACGACGACGATGTCGCCGCGACGTCCGAGCCCGTGTACGTCAGTTCGTAAAAGGACCTTCATTCACTGACCTCCTCGACCAGGTCGGACTCGAAGACCTCTGCAGCGACGCTCGCGTCCTCGCTCAACGCACCCTCAACCACAGGGTTGGCGACCGGCGTGTCAGCACCGTCACGGCTCGGACGTGGTCCGCGAGGACCACGATCGTCGCGACCTTCGCGTCCTTCACGTCCTTCGCGTCCGCGTCCTCCTCGGCGTTCGGTGACCGTGCGCTGCGTGTAGGGCAACAACGCCAGTTCGCGCGCGGTCTTGATCGCGTCGCTGACGTCACGTTGGTGCTGTTGACAGTTACCAGATACCTTGCGCCCACGGATCTTGCCGCGGTCCGAGATGTACTTGCGTAGCTGTGCCAAGTCCTTGTAGTCGACTCGATCGACGCCGTGCTGACAGAACGAGCACGGCTTCTTCTTTGCGCCACGTCGAATATCGATCTTCGGCGCGCGCTTGGGCGGCTTGGGGTTATTAATACGTGGCATTAGAAGGGCTCCTCATCGAAGGCGTAGGTACTTGGCTCATTCGTTCGTGGCGCGGGACGATCGCTCGACTGGAAGTTCGAACCTTCGGCGCGCGGTGTCTTGGTCACGACCGCGGTGGCAAAACGAAGTGACGGGGCAATCTCATCGGCGTTGATCTCAACGATCGACCGCTTGTCGCCGTTCTCGGTCTCCCAGCTGCGCTGTTCGAGACGTCCGGACACTACGACGCGCGTCCCCTTGGTGAGGGAGTTCGCCGCGTTCTCGGCCATTGACCCGTAACCGGTGACCTCGAAGAACGACACGCGCTCTTCCCACTCTTGAGTCTGGCGATTCTGCCAACGTCGGTTCACCGCGATCGACAGCCGCACGGCGGCCTGACCACTATTCAAGAACTTCAGTTCGGGGTCGCGGGTGATGTTCCCAACGACGGTAATTGTGTTGTCAGCCATATCTTCTCCTTAGCGCTATGCGTCCGAACCTACGCCTGGGCCGTAACGCGGCGGGCGTTGGTTCGTACGTGGCGACGAAGAATCTTGAAGCGAAGGACTTCGTCAGAGAGAGTCAAAATACGGTCAAGCTCGTCGACCGTGACCGACTCTCCGCTGAACTCCACTAGGACGTAGTAGCCCTCTTTACGCTTATTGATCTCGTACGCCAAGGGACGCTTGCCCCAACGGTCGATGTTTCCCGGGGTTCCGTCATTCGTGCGAATTGTTTCGAGTGCTCGGTCCAGGGCAACCTGGATAGCTTGGGCGTCGACGGAAGTGTCGAACACGATCATCGTTTCATAAGGCCTCATGGCCGGTTTCCTTTCCCTCTGGTCCGGACATGTCCGGGCTCTGCGGAACACAGAGCAGGGTGTGATTGGTACGTCCCCACATTCGCGGGAACGAGAAGTCTACTGCCTAGTCCCAAAAATGGCTAGTTGACCAAGTCCTCGGGGTTCGCATAGGCCTCGTTAGGACCAGGAAACTCCCCGTTTCGCACGTCACTGGCGAAGTGGCGAAGCGCTTCAGTGATGACCGGACCCAAATCGGCGTACTGGCGCACGAACTTGGCCGGCGTGGTCTTGGTGAGACCCAATAGGTCATGAAAGACGAGTACCTGACCATCGGTGTCGGGTCCCGCGCCAATACCAATCGTCGGGATTTCGAGGGCTTCGGTTAGTCGCGTGCCCACGATGCTGGGCACGCCTTCAACAACGAGCGCGAAGACGCCCTCGTCTTGGAGAACCTTGGCGTCGAGTTGCAACTGCTCAGCGGCCTCGCGGGTCTTCGCCTGCACTTTGAAACCACCAAAGGCCATCACGCTCTGGGGTGTCAGACCCAAGTGACCCATAACGGGGATCTCGGCGTCGAGAATTGCCCGCACTACCTCTCGGCGAACGCGACCTCCTTCGAGTTTCACGCTGTTCGCGCCGCTACGGATGAGTGCAGCGGCGTTACGCACGCTGTCAGCGATGCTCACGTGATAACTCAGCCATGGCATGTCAGCCACGACGTGTACGTCGGACTTGGCGGCAGCGACCGCGCGAACGTGGTGACACATCTCTTCCATCGTGACGTGCAACGTGTCTCCGTGTCCCAACACCACGTTGGCGAGTGAGTCACCGACCAAGATGAGATCAACGCCCGCGGCACCAGCTAATCGCGCGCCCGGCTCGTCGTACGCCGTGACCATAACGAGCGCAGCGCCACCGTTTCTGCGTTTGCGTCCACGAATGGCGGGAACGGAGAGCATCATTCGCCAACTTCTTTGACGAGCGAGCCACTGCGACGAGTGCGCTTTGCGCCCGCGCTCCACTTACGAGCGAGGTGGTGGAATGAACATCCAACACAGACTTCCACGGCGTAGCACTGCACCGGATCTTCGCGGCGTTCGAGTTTCAAGAGTTCCGCGCGCGAACTCGGACACGTCCCGCCCGAAGGAAGACGCGCGCCAAATACGTACGTCACTTCTACGAGTTCACTGTCGCCACAGACCGGACACGTCTCACCCGACTTTCGACCAATGTTGCGCGCGGCGCGCAGTAGTTCGGGGTGCGCGTCACAGACGTCGTCGGAGCGAAGCTGGCCAGTTGCGAGTTTGGCGAGGAGCGCGTGACGCACGAGACCGAACTCGACGACAGCCCCATCGGCAGTGCTCGTACGGAAACGCTTATCCATTACGGGTGACACTACCCCCCTTTAATCCCGATAAACAGCACGGACCGTCTCGTTCGATATATCGATGTGATATGCTGCTTCGCGTGTTAGACATAGCCATTTTGGGTCTGCTGATGGACCGAGACCACCACGGCTACGAAGTCCGCACCCAACTACGTGATCGATTGGGCGTGTGGGCCAACGTTTCATTTGGCTCCATCTATCCCGCCCTCGCTCGGCTCGAGCGCCACGGCTTCGTCGAAGCAGTGGCCCCAAGTAACCCGCGCGTGACGTCACTTTCGACCGGTTCGCTCTCTGGTGAGCGCGCCTCACTTCGCTCCCTTCGTGCCAGCACTGGACTTGGACGACGCGGTCGCAAGGTCTATCGCGTCACCGATCGCGGTCGCCAAGAGTTCGTTGTCCTGTTGGGTGACCCAGCGACCTTGGACGACAGCAAGAATTTTTCACTTCGTATGGCACTTGCCAAGTACCTCACTCCCGGTCGCCGAGTGGGTCTTCTCGAACGCCGACGCAACGATCTTGTTGAGCGCCTGGCGGAAGTTCGCGCCGGCTCGCGCAACGAAGAGCTCGACGAGTACGCACGCGGCGTCATGGAACACGCGGCAAAGGGCGTCGAATTGGACCTCGCGTGGGTCGACGACCTGTTGACCACCGAACGTAGTAATCAGCAAACCTTCGCTGGCGAAGCGAAGTAGGAAAGGAGAGCCATGGAGAAGATTCGCGTGGCCATAGCGGGCATTGGTAACTGCGCCAGTTCGCTCATTCAAGGAGTTACCTACTACCGAGACGCGAAAGACGGCGACAACGTCCCCGGTCTGATGCACGTACGGCTCGGCGGGTATCACGTCAGCGACCTCGAGTTCGTTGCCGCTTTTGACGTTGACGCCTCCAAAGTCGGCAACGACCTCGGTAAGGCCATCGACGGCGGGCAGAACAACACACTGAAGTTCGCGGACGTGCCGTCGCTCGGCGTGACGGTCCAGCGCGGCCCCACCATGGATGGACTCAACAAGTTCTACCGCGCGTCAATCGAAGAGTCGCCCCTCGAGGCGATCGACGTGGCCCAGGCGTTGCGCGACGCCAAGGCTGAAGTACTCGTCTCGTACCTGCCCGTTGGTTCAGAAAAGGCCCAGCGTTACTACGCCCAGGCTGCGCTCGACGCGGGCGTCGCCTTCGTCAACGCCATTCCCGTCTTTATTGCGTCAGACCCCGTGTGGGCGAAGAAGTTCACTGACGCCAACCTGCCCATCATTGGCGACGACATCAAGAGTCAAGTTGGTGCGACCATCGTGCACCGCGTCCTCACCCGACTCTTCGAGGACCGCGGTCTCACCCTCGACCACACGTACCAATTAAATTTCGGCGGCAACATGGACTTCAAGAACATGCTCGACCGCGAGCGCCTCGAGTCGAAGAAGGTCTCCAAGACCCAAGCCGTCACCTCACAGATAGAACACGCGGACATGGATCCCGACGACGTGCACATCGGACCGAGCGACCACGTGCCGTGGCTTAACGACCGCAAGTGGGCGTACATCCGCATGGAGGGCCGTAACTTCGGTGACGCGCCACTCAACATCGAGCTCAAGCTCGAAGTCTGGGACTCACCAAACTCTGCGGGCGTCATCATTGATGCCGTGCGCTGCGCCAAGGTGGGCTTGGATAGGGGCATTGGTGGACCGCTGCTCGGACCATCCGCGTACTTCATGAAGTCGCCACCCGTGCAGTTCCACGACGACGAGGCCCACGACATGGTCAACGCCTTCGCCGACGAGGGCGCCGAGAACCTCGTGTGGCCCTAACACGCTTCGCTGATGAAACCCCCGCCTACCGGCGGGGGTTTCTCATTTCTCGGGCTGTGTCGCCCACCACGCGCGAAGTCGAATTGCTGCCTCATCGGGCGTGATCTCGCCTTCGTCGAGACGAATCTCCATCAGAAAGTCCAACGCGTTCCCGACCGCACGACTCGGAGCTATGCCGAGCAGTTCCATGACCGCCACCCCATCGAGCGCGGGACGCAGACGACTCAGATCCTCTTGTTCGCGAAGTATCGCGATGCGCTCTTCGAGTTCGTCCATGCGTTGCGCAAGCACCGCGGCTTTGCGGGCGTTACGCGTAGTGCAGTCACACCTAGTGAGTTCGTTCAACTCGTCCAGTAAGTCGCCGGCGTCACGTACGTAGCGACGAACCGCCTTGTCACTCCATCCCAGCTTGTAGGTATGAAAACGCAAGTGCAGCTCAACCAGCATTGACACGTCGTCAATAATGTCCTGGGAGTACTTGAGCGCCGTCATGCGCTTGCGCGTAATTTTGGCGCCGACGATGTCGTGAAAACGAAAGGACACCCCGTCTTCACCGATTGCTCGCGTGTTGGGCTTTCCGATGTCGTGGAACAAGGCTGCGAGTCGCAGTACCAGCGACGGCGACGTTCTATCCGCCACCGCCCAGGTGTGCTTGAGGACGTCCTTGTGTTGGTGAATCGGGTCTTGTTCGAGTTGCAACTTTGGCAACTCGGGAAAGAAGTACTCGGCGAGGCCGGTACGCACGATGAAGTCGAGACCAATCGAGGGCTGGCGGGTCATCAACAAGAGGTCAAGCTCGCCTCGGATACGTTCTGGCGACACTTTGATCAACTTCTCGGCCATTGTCGTGGCCGCCGCTTCGAGCTCGGGGTCGATCCTCATGTCGAATCGTGCGGCGAAGCGTGCGGCGCGCAACATTCGCAGCGGATCGTCACTGAAGAGAATCTCGGGATCGATGGGGGTGCGCAGCACGCGATCGTGGAGGTCGTGGTAGCCGTTGAAGTAGTCAAAGAACGTCTGCACGTCGGGCGTCTCGGCGCCCAGAGCAACGACGTCGAGGGCCAGTGCGTTGATCGTGAAGTCGCGGCGACTGAGGTCAGATTGCAGTGAATCACCCCACTCAACGGCTGGTTTACGCGAGTGATCGACGTAGGACTCAGAGCGAAACGTGGTCACTTCCACCTTTATCGCGCTCTCGCGCAGGGTGCCGCCAATCGTGCCAAAGGCCTTGCCCTGTTGCCAGAGAGCGGTGCAGAGGGGCTTCATGAGCCGCTCGATATCGTCGGGGCGGGCGTTGGTCGTGAAGTCAATCTCGAAGTCGTCTCGACGTTCGTCGCCAAGCAACGCGTCGCGGACGGCACCGCCCACGGCAAAGAGAGAAAAACCCGCGTCGGCGAACGCGCGCGCGAGGGGACGCGACAAAGTCGCGAGTTCACTGAGTCGATCGGTGGCGTTGGAGAAGGAGTTCACTGCGAATGAAGGGTAGTGGGCGCCCGAAGTGAAGGCTTCACGAAGGTAGCCTGTGAGGGCATGTCCCACCGATTTACGACCTGGTGGCGGGCGCTCAGCGTCGTACTCCTCAGCCTCGCAACGGTGACGTGGCCTTCGGCCGCGCGGGCTGGCACGACGCCACAGTTCACCGTCGTCCACCAGAGTGCTCTGGCGACCCTTTCGTCAAGAGGAACGGGCCGCTTCGCGACCACCTTGCACCTCTCCACCAGGACCGCGGCGAAGGCTAGTGTCACGATCTATCCCGTCCTCGTAGCGCGAGCCCAGCTCGACAACATCACCCAAGGCATCGGAACGAGCGCGAAGCCGCTCTCGACGACCTCCTTTAGCCTTCGCTGCCAACGTCACGGAGACGCGACATTCAGCGTCACCATTTACACCCGAACGCTGAAGTCAGCCACGAAGTCGTGTGCTGGCGTGACGCCACGACTTCGTCTTTCGTGCACAGGCACTCGCTGTGACGGTGTCTATCCCCTGCGTTACACCGTTGACGTCGCCGGTATCGAGTTGACGAAGTGGTCGTTACTCGCGCTTCGAACAACGAACAACACCGAACCACTTCAAGTAGCCCTTGTTGAATCCATCACGCGATCGACACTCAATCATCCCAAACGATCAGTCGGCGTCCTAGACACGATCAGCCACTTATCGACAACGCCCCTCACCCTTAGCGCCGACTATCAACTCCTCTCCGTGCTCGAGGGAGCGAAAAGCAGCGACACGAGCCTGCGCCTCGCCCTCACCAAAGCTCTGAATAGCCCGCTGCATCGAGTCGTTGACGCGCCACCGAGCAACATTGACTTCGCCGGTCTCGTCGCGAACGGCTTAACGACCCAAGTCCCACAACAGCTCACGCTCACTGAAAATCTCTTGACGTCGCTCACGGGGCGCTACGTCGACGGGCCCGTCGTAGTGAGCGGGCCGACCTCGCCCGCCAGTCTGTCCGCACTCGCCGGCGCGGGCATCAACAACGTCGTGTTGCCCGAAAACGATCTCTCTAGCGCGCCGTCGAACTCACTTACCTGGGGCGCCCCCTTTCACGTCGTGGGCGCCGGGTCACTCACCGTGCTCAGTACTGATGCGCCGCTCGCGGACCTCTTCTCTAACGCCGCCATCGAACCGGGACGACGAGCCGCGATGGCAGTAGCGACGCTCGCCTTTCTCCACTACCAAGAACCGAACGCTCCAGTTCGTCGCACGGTCGTCGTGCAGTCGTCGGTGGGCTCACTCTCCAAGACCTTTCTCTCCGATCTCATCAACGCTCTTTCGGGTGATCCCGTGAGCCAACTCACGACGCTCTCGCCACAATTCAACTCCTCGCTGATCGGCACCGACGGTGCGCCGCGCACTCGCTCGCTCGCCACGACGACCACGACCCAGCCCTCAACGTGGACGCCGCGCAACGTGAGTTCACTCTTGAGTTTGATTGGAGCCGTGAACTCGTACAGCCAAGGCGTCAAGAGCGGTAACGTCGCGACACAACTGCACGTCGCGGTCGCTCGTGCCGAGATCTTTGCTACACCTAACCAGCGCCAAGAGGCCATCGCACTCGCCAACAACCAATTGAACGCCCAACTCGGCCAGTTCGCCATCGACGCGAGTGCGATCACCCTCGCGGGCCAAGGTACGTCACTACCAATCACCGTCACCTCCCGCGCGCCGTATCACTACGCGGCCGTCGTGCATTTGATCACCGACCGACTCTCTTTTCCCAAGGGCCGCGCGGTACGCATCACGATGAACTCGCCCACGCAATCGATTCGCGTGGCGACCGCCGATCCACGGGGGAGTTCCTTGACCCTGCAGGTCGAACTCACGACGCCTAACGGCCAGGTCGTGTTGGCCCACAGTGCGGTGCAGGTTCGCATCGCCGGGACGTCGGTCGTGGGCTATCTCCTCACCTTCGCGTCGTTGTTCGTCCTCGCGTTGTGGTGGTGGCGCACGAATCGACGGCGCTCAAAGGGACGACACGCCCGATGAGCGTTGAATCGACGCACTCGTCACGCGTCGTCTCGATGGCGAGCGGCACCTTGGTCTCGCGGGTCACCGGTCTCTTTCGTGTGTTGGTCCTCGCGTGGGTGCTCGGCTTCACGCCTCTTGCCGACGCGTTCAACCTCGCCAACACCGTGCCCAATATGCTCTTCGATCTCGTGTTGGGCGGGGTGGCGGCAGCGACGTTCATCCCGGTCTTCATTGAGCGACTCGCGCTCGACGGCGAACGTCGTGCGTGGAAATCGATCTCGAGCGTCATCACCGGGGCGTTAATCGTTCTCGGGGTCGCGTCGATTGTGGCGTGGTTCAGCGCGCCGTGGATCATCGACGGGTTCACCGTCCTTCAACACTCATCCGCGGCACACTCGGCGATACAGATCGCACAGCAACGCGCCATAGCGACCGAGCTGTTGCGCTGGTTCGTGCCCCAGATTTTCTTCTACGGCGTGATCGGCATTGCGACGGCGTTACTCAACATCCGTCACCGTTTCGGTGTCGCGACGTGGGTACCCGTCGCGAACAACCTGGTCTGCATGGGTGTGCTCGTGTGGTTCCATCTCGTTGACCCCACGCCCGTGCTGTCGTCACTACACGGTTCACACGACCTGCTCTGGCTCGGACTCGGCACGACGCTCGGCGTCGCGGTGCAGTTCGCGTGCCTCATACCTTCGCTCGCGCGCAGCGACCTCTGGCGTATCAGCTTTCGACTCGACCTCCGGGATCCGGCCGTCAAAGCCGTGGGGCGATTGGGAAGTTGGATCTTGCTCGTCGCGCTCGCCAATCAACTCTCGCTCTACGTCGTGCTCGCCTACGCCTTTGGTATCGGCGGCAGCGGTCAGGTGAGTGCGTACACCTACGGCTGGTCATTCATGCTGATGCCCTACGCCGTGGTAGTGGTCTCGGTGCTCAGCGCGCTCACACCACAACTGGCGGCCTTTGCGACTAGTCAGGACTTTGGCGCTTTGTCAGAACGGTTGCGCTTTGGACTTCGCCAGTCGCTAGTCATCATCGTGCCGTGCACGGTGGTACTCATCATCCTCTCGCAACCGATCGTGGCGATTTTGTTGAATCACGTGAATGCCACGCACAAGATCGCCGCCGGCACCGTGTTGGCCGTGTTGGCCGCTGGACTGCCCGGCTTCACAGTCTTTCAACTTGGCGTGCGAGGACTTCAAGCAATGCAGCGAGCTCGCGAGGTGTTTCTGCTCTACGCCTTCGAAAACCTGCTCACGATCGCCCTTTGCGTGCTGCTCGGTCGACACTCCTTGGCCGGGCTCACGGCCAGCGTGTCGATTGGCTACAGCGTGACCGCACTCGCAGCACTCTTGGTACTGGCGCGTCACCGCGTCAATATCCTCACGGGCGTGTGGAGCGTGCACGTGCGGCGCAGCCTGTGGGCCTCACTCGTGGCGGGCCTCGTTATCGCCACGGCCTACGCGCTGCCGACGTGGACGATCGGCGTGGGTCTCGTCGCGCGTTTCACCGCGGCGATGGTGCTCGGCGTGCTCGCCTACCTGGCGGTGGTCGTGGTGTTACGCCGTCGACTGAGACGTGGGACCACAAAAAGTGCAAGGCTTGAAAGGTTCTAGGGGGATCCATGACTCGAATTCGAGTAATCACTGACAGCGCGAGCGACTTGCCCGAGGAGTTCGCTCGCCGTCTTGACATCGACGTCGTGTCGTTGACGATTCGCTTCGGTGACGAGGAGTTCGTTGATCGCGTCGATCTCACCCCAGACGTCTTCTGGGCGAAGTGCAAGAGCTCTAAGACACTGCCCGAGACCGCCGCGCCGTCACCGGGTGCGTTCCAAGCGGCGTACGAACGCGCGAAGAACGACGGCTGTGACGGCGTGCTGGTACTGACGTTGTCGTCACTGCTCTCCGCGACGCATCAGTCGGCGAGTGTCGCGGCCGACGCGGTCAAAGACGTCATCGACGTGCGCGTGATTGACACGATGAACGTGTCCATGGGTCAAGGACTCATCGCCATCGACGTCGCTGAGATCGCCGCCACGGGCGCCGGTCTCGATCAACTCGTCGAGCGCGCTGAGATGCTCATGCCAAAGGCGGGCGTCGTCGCGGCACTCGATACTCTCGAACACCTCATCAAAGGCGGACGAGTCGGTGGCGCCAAGGCGCTCTTGGGCCAAGTGCTCTCCATCAAGCCCTTGGTGGAGCTAAAGGACGGAGTCGTCGCCGAAGCCGGCCGCCAACGCACGCGCGCCAAGGCACTCGCCGCCGTGGCCAAAGTCGCCGCCGATCACGCGCCACTTCGTCGCCTCGCGCTCATTCACGGCGCGTGCAACGATGTCGCAACCCTAGAAGCACTAATTAAGGACATCGCGACCGAGTCCCCGGTGATTATCGCCGACATCGGCCCCGTAGTTGGCACGCACGGTGGTCCCGGCATCATTGGATTGACGTGGATCGAAGCCTAACGA
>DAIQOO010000001.1:12502-16969 GCA_036787845.1 Acidimicrobiales bacterium | reverse complement strand
TGGCACGCACGGTGGTCCCGGCATCATTGGATTGACGTGGATCGAAGCCTAACGAGCGCGCTCCACTAAGTTCTTCTTGTGAGCGAAACCAACGAACCGCACGAACGCGACCTCGTCGATCGCTTGCTCGCGGGCGTTGACCATCTGCTCGACATTGTGCACGACAGGGTGCTTCGTCCCATCATCCTTGTGGGCCGCGTCGTGGCGTATGGCTTGATAATCACGATGGTCGCTATCGTCTTTGTCGCTGTCCTTCTCATCGGTCTCGTTCGTCTGCTCAACATTTATGCTTTCGGTGGCCGAGTGTGGCTGAGTTACGCCGTTATGGGCGCGCTTTCAGTCATCGCCGGTCTCATCATTTGGCGACGACGTCGTCCTCTCAATATAAGGAAGTAATGACCGAGCACACTCGTGTTCTCATCATCGGCTCGGGGCCGGCTGGGCTCACTGCGGCGATCTACAGCGCGCGCGCCCAGTTACGCCCCATCGTCATTGAGGGCGAACCGTCCTCTACGAGCGATCAGCCCGGCGGCCAACTCATGCTCACGACCGACGTAGAGAACTACCCCGGCTTTCCTGACGCCGTCACTGGACCGGATCTGATGATGAAGATGCGCGAACAGGCCGCGCGCTTCGGTGCGGACCTTCGAGTTAAAAAAGTAACGAAACTCGACGCCTCGAGACTCCCCTTTCGCGCGTGGCTCGGTGGTGACGACGAGCCAAGCATCACCGCCGACGCGGTCATCCTCGCTACGGGTGCACGCTCATTAATGATGAACGTTCCCGGCGAATCAGAGCTCCTCAGTCACGGGCTCTCAACGTGCGCGACCTGTGACGGCTTCTTCTTTCGCGGTCAGGACATCGCCGTCGTTGGTGGCGGCGACTCGGCCCTCGAAGAAGCACTCTTTCTTACACGATTCGCGTCGAGCGTCACGGTGTTGGTCCGACGCGACGTACTACGCGCGTCAAAGATTATGCAAGAGCGCGCCTACGCCCATGAGAAAATCCACTTCGAATGGAATACCCTGGTCAGCGAAGTACTCGGTGTAGACAGGGTCACGGGACTTAAAGTTCGCGACACGCTGTCGGGCGACGAGCGCGTGCTCTTGGTCACGGGCGTCTTCGTCGCCATTGGTCATATTCCCAATACCTCCATCGTCACGGGTCAAGTTGATTTACATCCCAATGGCTACGTGCGCACCGGTCCCGGTTCGTTCACCAACATCGAGGGACTCTTCGCCGCGGGCGACGTGCAAGACGACGTATACCGTCAAGCCGTGACGTCAGCCGGTTCTGGGTGTATCGCCGCGATCGACACTGAACGATGGCTCGAGGCGCAAGGAATATAGCGCCGCTCGCTAAGGTAGTTGGCGCGACGCCGACATGGCGTTTTAGGAGGTAACTATGAGCGAGAACATCACGACACTGACTGACGCCACGTTTGACGAGGTCATTGGTTCCTCGGAAAAGCCGATTCTCGTCGACTTTTGGGCCGAGTGGTGTGGTCCGTGCAAGACAATCGCGCCCATCCTGGAAGAACTCGCCCTGGAGCAGTCCGAGAAGTTCGTCATTGGCAAGTTAGACGTTGACGTCAATGTTGCGACCGCCACCAAGTTCTCGGTGATGAGCATCCCGACGCTGCTGTTGTTCAAAGACGGCGAGGTCGTTGCTCGACTCGTGGGTGCTAAGCCCAAGGGCGCTCTCTTGCAAGAGATCACCTCGAGCCTGTAGTTCGCCTGAACTTCGAACCACTCCGCCCTGGCGCCACCGGCGAGCGTGTACGCGAACTCAACGAACGGCTCACGGCGCTGACGTTACGTCTCTCTAACGAGAACGACAACGTCTACGACGCACAAACGGTAGCTCTGGTTGAGTCCTTTCAACGTTCTCGCGGCCTCCCCCTCACGGGCGTGGTCGACGCCACTACGTGGGAGCGTCTCGACGAAGCGCGCTGGCAACTTGGTCAACGGCTCTTGTATCTCACACGACCGTACCTTCGCGGCGACGACGTGGCCGAGCTACAAGTACTCCTCGCTCAACTCGGCTTCAACCCCGGACGTATTGACGGCCTCTTTGGACCGCAACTCGAAAGCGCGCTCGGTGAATTCCAACGCAACCGTGCACTCGAATCAAGTGCCACGCTGACCAAAGCAACGCTCCACGAGCTCTCGCGCGTGCGCGCCACAAACTCGACCCGTAGCCTGGTGGGCGACGCACGTGACTCAGCTGGCTTCAATCCCCTCGCGACCGGATCGGTGCTGCTCTGTGGCGAGGGAGCCGTCGTGAGCGCACTCGCGGCGTTACTTGGTGACGCCCCGTCGATTCACGTACTGACCAACGCCTCGCACGAAGCCTCCGTCGACTACGCGAACGATCACGACGTGGCCTTGGTGCTGTCGTTTCAAGCACTTAACGACGTCGACGGCATCCACTTGCACTACTGGGCCAGCTACCTTTCGCACTCTCGTCGTGGTGAACGTATCGCCAGCGCCCTCGCGGCGAATCTTGCCCATTTGCCAGACGGCCCAAGGGTCGAAGTAACCGGAATGGCCCTACCCATCTTGCGCGAGACAAAAATGACGACCGTCCACGTCGAGCACGGAAACCTTCCTGAACAGGTACTTCACCAAGTCATCACGGCACTTGAGGCCGTAATGCAGCGAGTTATCCACAGATCGGCGTGAAAACCATTTTTAAAAGTGACTATTTAAAAGGTAATTAGCCCGAAAAATAGCCGAAATCAAAGTAACCCACAACTTCATCCACAAGTTGGGGATAACTTCAACTTGAACGTTAACTTGAGCGTTACATGCTATTTCGGCTTGGCTATTGCGCTATAGAGGCGTTCGAGGTCGTCTAGATCGGCGAAATCGATGATGATACGCCCGTTGCGCCCCTTGAGATCAACGTGCACCCGGGTATCGAGGTAGCTCTCCAAGAGCTGCTCTAACTCGGCCACGCTGGCGTCGGGGACTGGACGAAGCCTTGGCGCACCGTCAGGAGCCTTCGAAGTGATTTCAGTAGTTGGCGTCGGCTTTGGCTCAAGGTGGGACTTCACCGTTTCCTCCGTCGCACGCACCGAGAGTTCGTTCTTGATAACGCGTGCCACCAGGGTGGCTTGAACGTTCGGATCGCTTATGGCCAGCAGTGCTCTCGCGTGCCCAGCCGTAATCTGTGAAGCTACAAGTGCACTCTGCGCCACGTCCCCAAGTTGAAGGAGTCGTAACGTGTTCGTAACATAAGCTCGACTCTTGCCGACTCTCTGGGCGACTTGATCGTGCGTGAGGTCAAAGTCATCGACGAGTTGTTGATAGGCCGCAGCCTCTTCTAGAGCGTGCAGGTCGACGCGATGAAGATTCTCAACGACCGCCTGCTCCAAGGAGAGACGATCGTTAACGTCATCCTGCAAGAGTACGGGCACGAGTTCGAGTTTCGCAATGATGGCCGCTCGCCACCGTCGCTCTCCCGCGATGAGTTCGTACTTGTCAGGCTCGCCTTCCACGGGTCGAACGATGATGGGCTGGAGCACGCCAAGTTCTTGCACCGAGGCCGCCAAGGTCTTCAAGCTGTCGTCGTTGAAGACCTTTCTCGGCTGAAACTGATTCGGGCGAATCGCCTCAACCGGCACCATTCGCAGCGGGCTCGACGACGCAGCCTCGACGGTCGGCTCTGTCGACGGTGGGCCGCTATCGGGAATGAGGGCCCCGAGGCCCTTGCCTAAACCTGGTTTTCTAGCCATTGATGATCTCCTCTGCTAACGCAAGGTACGCTTTGGCGCCCTTTGATGATGGATCGAATTCGGTGATTGGCTGCCCGAAGGAAGGTGCCTCAGCAAGACGGACGGTGCGCGGAATGACAGTCTTACAGAGTTCGTTCTCGAAATGCTTCTTCACTTCCTTTGCCACGTCGGTTGACAAGGTGTTACGCGAGTCGTACATCGTTAAGACAACCTTGGTGATACGGAGGTCGGGATTGAGGTTCTGCTGGACGAGATCGACGATCTTCTGCAACTGGGTTAGACCCTCAAGTGCGTAGAACTCGGTCTGGACTGGGACCATGATTTCCGTTGCCGCTGCGAAGGCATTGATGGTGATAAGGCCGAGCGACGGGGGACAGTCGATAAATACGTAATCGAAATCTCCGTCTATAGAGGCTAAAGCTTTCTTCAGACGAAGTTCTCTAGAGATAACTGATGTCAACTCCTGTTCGACCCCAGCAAGATCAATTGTTGCAGGAGCCACAAAAAGTGGGCCGTACCCCGTGGGCTCGACAATATCCGCCAACGGAACATCGTTCAGGAGAACGTCATACATCGAACGCTCAAACTTGCGCCCATCAACCTTCAGGCCAGTGGTGGCGTTTCCTTGAGGATCCAAGTCAACAATAAGAACCCGTTTACCCTTTTTCGCCAGTGCAGCACCCAAAGAGACCGTTGTCGTGGTCTTGCCGACGCCACCTTTTTGGTTG
>DAIQOO010000001.1:0-12402 GCA_036787845.1 Acidimicrobiales bacterium | reverse complement strand
TGCAGCACCCAAAGAGACCGTTGTCGTGGTCTTGCCGACGCCACCTTTTTGGTTGGCAACAGCAAATATCCTCGTTGTACTGGCGTCCGCCATGAGCCTCTTCCCGACGTTTGGTACCTACCGACACTGCGTCGAACCACTGCCATTCAACTCGGTTTTGGCCGATTCGTCAAGTACCAATGTTTCACGTGAAACACTGAACTTCAAAACCAGCCTGGAGTTTCATGTGAAACTTTGCGAGTCCTAAAAGGGCACTATGGCAGGGTGTTTCACGTGAAACATTCTTGCTGCGCCTTCTATTCCCAATCTCAATGTTTCACGTGAAACATCAGAAAAGTGGTCTCTTCTTGGGAGTTCCGGAGGCTCTCGGGTACTCTGCGGCGGTCGGTTGTTCCTTTATAAGGACTTCGTAGCCCGTTCCGTACCGAGAACGGCCCTGGGCAACCAGCCCCAGGAGAGCAAGCCCCTTGGGGCTCCAGCGCTCATCGGTCCGCTCACTGGGGGGTTCAGAGACGATGAGTACTCCCCCGATGCCAAGAAATCGTACGGCGCACTCCGCCGTGACGGCGGGCGGGCCAAAGGAACGGGCGGTGACGAGATCGAATTTTCCCTCTAATTCAGCCCATCTGGCCGCTTCTTCGGCCCGAGCGGTGATGACTTTTCCTGACGTGGGTGCGTCCGGCCAGTCCAAAACCTCTTCGAGGAAGTTGCTGCGCTTACCCATTGAATCAAGAAAGACCTCGTGACAACGCCACCGATCGAGCAGAACCAGTCCAGGTAAGCCTCCTCCACTGCCGAGATCTAGCAACGTGGCCGGGGGATTGGATCGAATCGCCTCCCAGCAGAGGGCGAAACCCTCAGCGTGAGTTATTTGTGGTGCTATCGCTTGGGGGCCCAAAAAACCCCGCGCCCTCGATTCCTCGAGAGCGCGGGGTAGCCAGTCATTGTTCACAGTTTCATTATGCCGGAGCAACCACCACGAAGCGTCGAGGGTCTTCGCCTTCAGAGCGCGTCACCACCACTTCATTCTCCGAAAGAGCGTCGTGCACAGCCTTACGGTCTGCCGCGGACATAGGTTCAAGCGCTCGCTCTTCACCAGTCTCGACAACCTCTTGTGCCACTTGCTGAGCAAAACGACCAAGCGCGGCTACTCGACGCTCGCGGTACTGCGCGACGTCAACCAGGATACGGTCGGTCCGGCTTGGGCTCTTTGACTGCACCACGGTGCGAGTTACCTCTTGCAGGGCCTGCAGGGTGGTCCCTCGAGGACCGACGAGTACACCGAGCTCGGTCGGGGGATTGGCATTAACTGAAAGTTCAACGGTCTCCGCGTCGAGTTCCTTTACCGAAACGTCAGCCTTGATATCCATCGACAACAAAAGTCCGACGAGGAACTCCTTCGCGATAGCACCCTGTTCGGCGAGCGAAATGCCTTCTGCCATACTGTCCTCCTTGTTTGGACTCTTTTCAGATCGTTGGTTCCTTGAAGGTGAAGGTTGCCGCGAAGGGCTCTTCTCCTTCGGCTGACGAGACTCACCCTCGGGCTTCTTCTCGCTACGTGGACGCTCGCTGCGTCCCTCTGGATTGCGTGGTCGATCATTTCGCTCGCCCGATCGCCTCGAGCGCTTCGGGCGCGGACCGCTCGGGCGCACGCGAGCGCGGACCCTCGCTTCGCCTCTGACTCGACCAAAGAGTCCAGCCTTTGGCTCTTCAAGTACTTCGACTTCAGCGTCGTCACGATGAACCCCGAGGTGCGCAAGCGCCCTATCCATCGCTTCGTCAACTGACTTGCCCGTGGTCTCTACCCACTCCATGATTTAACGCGCCTTTCTTTTACGCTTCGCTTTTGAGCGAGGCTGACTTTGAGGTTTCGGCGTCGGCCGAGGCTGACTTTGAGGTCGACTCTTCGATCGTGGTTGTCCCGGAGGCTTGGGCGTTGAAGGTTGTGCCTTCGGCGCTTCCTCGGTCGCTGCGTCCGGCTCACTCTTCTCACCGGCCGGCAACTCACGTGCACCCTTGTTGGGGTTCGACACGCCGGAGCGGAACATCAAATCTTGAGTAATTATACGAATGACTGTAGAAATAATCATGTACAACACAACAGCGGCTGGAATAACGAGATAGAAGTATGCAAAAATAATCGGTAGGATTCGCTGCATTGTCTGCTGCTGGCTGGGCATCGCTTGGCCAGTTTTCTTACTGCGGTTATTCATCTGAGCCATTTGGAAGTACTGCAACGCCACTGCGAAGACCACGAACACGAAGAAGGGAATCGCTTTGCCCACGGAACCACCGTGACTGGAGAAGGGCTTGAGACTTAGGTCCATGCCCCAGACGTTGATATGTCCGACAGCGTGGATCAGGTTGTCGTACATCTTCGAAGTGTGTGGAATGTAGCGAGGCGTGGCCGTGATCACGCCAGCCTTGGACGTCACGGTGAACGAAAGGCCCTTGATAACGCTGTAGAGGATGAACAGGAACGGTGCTTGGAGAAGTAACGGCAGACAGCCCCCGATGGGATTGACACCTTCTTCTCGGTAGAGCTTCATTAACTCGTCGTTCATGAGTTGACGGTTCTCTGCGCCCTTGTACTTCTGTTGGAGTTTCTTGATCTCTGGCTGCAGGCGCTGCATCGCCATCATCGACTTCGTGCTCTTGATGGTGAAGGGGGTCAGAGCGCCCATGATGACGATCGTGAGCAGCGCGATAGCGACCCCGTAGTTCGGAATCAAGCCGTAGAAGAAAGCCAGAATCGCACCGAACAACTTGAAAATCGGTTGGAAAACCCCACCAATGGAGTGGGTAATGGATCTCATGACTGGAGACTCCTAGCTTTCTTAGGTTCGGGTACTAGATCGATGCCGTGTGGTCCAAAGGGGCGACAACGCAGGACGCGCCGCACGCTCAGCCACGCGCCCTTTGCGGCGCCGTGAGTCGCGATGGCTTCGGCGGCGTAGTGCGAACATGAGGGGTAGAAACGACACGGCGCGATTCGCCCCGCGCGAAGCTGTTGGTAGCCATGAATAATCGCTAGCAAGAGGCGAACTCCCTTAGAGGAGTTATGAGGTAGTGGCTCGCCCAAGTGCTTGGTGGAGGTGGTGGTGGAGTTCGTCATAAGAGAGCTTTCCTGTCTCAAAACCACATCTGATCAGGTAACTACCAGGATGAGGTTGAGGGTTGAGGTCATCGATAAGTGCTCGGAGTCGCCGGCGGATTCGATTGCGAACTACCGCGTTGCCGACCTTTCGACTGATCGCGTACGCCACGTCGACTGAAGTGCTCTCAGGTGATCCAGCTACGTAATTAATCCGTAGTGGCCCACTCTGACCTCGTCCAGTAGGTGTCGCGAAGAGCGCGAACTGCCGGCGGGTTCGGACCCGACCGGGCACTCTAGCTAGACCGTCAATTGGTGACGGCCCTTGTTGCGACGGGACTTTAGAATGGCACGACCGGCACGTGTGCGCATACGCGCGCGGAAACCGTGTGTCTTTGCCCTTTTCCTCTGGTTTGGCTGATAAGTACGCTTCACTAAAACCTCTTCTCAAAATACGCTCTGCGCTTCGCGTTACCCCCTGGGGGTCGCTGGCGCGCTACAGCGTGCAATGTTACCCGACCCACCGAGTGGCCCCGGCGGAGAGCGATAAATAGGTGTAGGGTGACTCCTCCCGTCAGTCAAACGGTGGTTTTTGTCAAAGAGCCGCTTGTGGATAATGTCGGCGACGAGCTGTGGAGGAAGATTGTGCAGAGCGGTGAGGAGATTTGGTCAGCCCTACGAGACTCCTTACGTGGCAACGCTTCTGAATCAGTGTGGGCCGCTGGTCTCAGCACACTTCGCCTTGTGGATTACCACGACGACCAACTCGTCATCGGCGCGCCGAATCAGATTCAACTCCTACGGGTGCAACAACGCTATCTCCCCTTCATAACCGAACAAGCCGAGCAGGTAGTCGGTCACCAAGTGCAGGTATCGCTCACTGTTTCCAACGCGTCGAACACAACTGCAATCGAAGAGCCCATAGCCGAGCCCGTAGGGAAGCCGCCTACGGTCACCTCCGCATCAAGTGTCGATCAACCAGCACGGCTCGACCCTCGCATGACCTTCGACTCCTTCGTTCCTGGCCCGTCAAACCGCCTAGCGTTCGCCGCCGCGCAGTCGGTCGCCGAAACGCCGGGACGGGCCTACAACCCCCTGATGATCTACGGAAACTCAGGGCTTGGCAAGACCCACCTACTGCACGCCATTGGCAATTACGTGCAGGAGAACTACCGCGGCCGAAAGGTGCTGTACGTCTCGACGGAGACCTTTTTGAATGACTTCATTCGCGCGATTCAAACCCGTACACAACTCTCCTTGCACGAGCGCTACCGAGAGAACGACGTCCTGCTCATTGACGACATCCAATTCATGGAGACGCGCGGTGAGACGTTTCATGAAGAGATCTTCCACACGTACAACGCGCTGCACGGTGACGGTAAGCAGATCGTGTTGACGTCGGATCGTTCACCTCGCGACCTCGCGGGATTACAAGATCGTTTTCGTAGCCGCTTGTTACAAGGACTCGTCACCGAGATCGATCAACCAGACCTCGAAACTCGCATCGCCATCCTTCGTTCAAAGTCCGAGCGCGAGGGCATCGCTCTGCCCGACGACGTCGCCGAATGGATCGCCCAGCGGGTTCGTGACAACATTCGTGAACTCGAGGGCTCCATCACTATGTTGCGCGCTTTCGCCAATCTGCGCCAAGAGCCCATCACCATCGAGCTCGCCAAAGCCCACCTAACCAACCTCGGCCAAGAGCAGATAATCCTCAAACCTGAGACGATTCTTAGTGTCGTTGCAGATTTCTACGGCCTCTCAGTTGAAGAAGTCCGCGGGTCAAAACGACTTCGACCACTCGTGCACGCCCGTCACGTCGCGATGTACCTAATCCGTGATCTATTGAACAATTACTCGTACCCGATGATCGCGCGCATCTTCGACGGGCGAAATCACACGACCGTTATTAGTGGTGTTGAAAAGATCAAAGAACAGCTCACGTCAAACCCGGAGATGCTGACGCAGATCAATCAATTAAAACGACGTCTGCAAGGGGAGAATTAAAATCGAACTTTGTGCGCAACATGGGGCTCAGCTTGTTGATTACAGGTTGACAACCACGAGGTACTCCACATCATCCCCAGGTTGAATGATGAGGGTTGAGAGAGTTACTCACAACACTGTGTGTAGGACCTCCTAGTAAAAAGAACTAATTACCAGGGACTTTCTCAGACAATACACATACCCACAGCACTACTACTACTAAGACATCTTTACATTGAAATCCACACCGTAACCTCAGTAGCAAGGAAAGGTAGTCCCATGAAGTTCAAATCAGAGCGCGACATCCTCGTCGAGGCACTTACCGCCGCCAGTCGTGTCGTTGCTACTCGTCTCATTGGTGCTTCGTCCGGAATACTCCTTACCTTGCGCGGGAATCAACTGGTGGTGACGGGCACCGACCTCGATATCACCGCACGCACCACCGTGGATGTCATTGGTATTGAAGACGGTTCCACGGTCGTACCAGCACGACTGATCGTTGACGCGGTGCGCTCACTCGAAGCGGGCGCAGTGACCGTCGCGAGCGATGAGGAAAATGTTGAGATTTCTTTGAGTCGAGCGAAGTTTTCCCTCCGGACGTTTTCTGTCGCGGATTACCCAAAACTCCCTCCAGTTACCGGACCACTGACGTCGATCGCTGCACTGGACCTGATCCAGGGCTTAAACCAAGTCGTACGAGCGGCGGCGAATGACGACGCGCGGCCCCTCCTCACCGGTGTTCTCTTCACCACCGAGAACGGCACCCTGCGCCTTATCGCTACCGACTCATACCGCCTTGCGGTTCGTGATGTTCCCGGCGTCCAGGGACTTAGTGGTTCCCAGGATCTGCTGGTTCCTGCCCGTGCGCTCCAAGAGCTCCAACGGGCCGCGGCGCAACTGGACGCCGATGCCGAGATTGGCGTGACGCTGAGTGACGCTGAGATCTGTTTTGTTGTCGGAAGTACCAGCATCGCGTCGCGCCTCATCGACGGAAATTACCCCTCGGTGTTGCAGTTGATCCCAGCGAGTTACCCCAACCAACTTCGAATCGCCAAGGACACTTTGCTCACTTCACTCAAACGAGCGAAGCTTCTCGCGAAGGACTCCACATCCTCGGTTCGTCTCACGATGAAGGACCGCAATGTCGAGATTCGTACCCAAAGTCACGACGCCGGTGTCGTCGAAGACAACGTCGACGCCGACTACAACGGCGAGGAGATGACCATTGCCTTCAACCCTGGTTTTCTTATTGACGGCGTCGAAGCGGTTCCCGGTGATGAGGTCATTCTCGAGATGTCGGATTCTGTTCGCCCCGCCATGGTCCACGGGGTCGAGGACGTGCGTTTCCGCTATCTCTTAATGCCCGTTCGGGTTCAGTAGTTGAGTTGACCGTCGTGGGTCTCCACGAACTCACGCTTCGTAACTTTCGACTCTTTGGTGAGTTTTCCTTTGAGCCTGACCCTGACGCAGTGACGGTCTTTCTTTCACCAAACGGCACGGGAAAAACCTCGATTCTCGAAGCCGTCAACGCGCTCGCCACGGCGTCGTCATTTCGCACCAATAGTGCGAGTGACATGATTCGCAATAAGGAGACGACCGCCGAGGTTCATGGCGTGATGTTTCAACGCGAACGAAGAGTGCAAGTGGACCTGACCCTGACGAGGGGAGTGCGCAACACCACAAAACGCATGTTGGTGAACGGCCAGCGCCCGCGCTCGAGATCAGAGCTAGCAGAAGCCTTGCCGCTCACCGTCTTCACGCCCGAAGGCGTCGACGTCGTCAGGGGAGGACCCGAGCATCGCAGAACCTACTTAACGAATCTCATGACCGACGTGGAACCACGCACCGCGGACGCCATTGAACGATTCAATCGAGTTCTTAGTCAGCGCAACGCACTGTTGCGTGCGCTCGAGGGGAGTCGACCCTCAACGGCACAACAGTCCGAGTTGGATCTTTGGACAAGCGACTTCTGTGAAGTGAGTGAAGAACTTCTTGGTCATCGACACGCGCTCATTGATCAACTCGCGCCGCTCGTGACACGGTTCTATCAAGAGCTCGCCGAAGACTCGTGTGCCGTCGGTGTTATCTATGAAGCGTCGTGGACGAACGAATTACGTGAAGCGCTAACGACGTCATTTTCCGATGACAGATTCCGTGGCTACACCACGGTTGGACCTCACCGAGACGACGTTTCTCTTTCGCTCGAGGGTCGTGACGCCCGGCGCCAAGCCTCTCAGGGCGAACAACGATCGCTTGCACTGGCGCTTCGTCTGGCCGGTCATGAGTTGGTTCACCAACGCCGCGGCGTCGACCCACTTTTGCTGCTTGACGACGTCTTTAGCGAACTCGACCCGGTGCGAAGTAACCGTCTTTTACAGTTGCTACCGGCCGGTCAGACGCTCGTGACGACGGCGTCGCCGCTGCCCAGCGCCCTCACACCAGCGGCGTTAATCGATCTCACTCGGGTGCTGTCATGAGAGCACGCGACGAACAACCAGCCCCGCTCGGTGATCTCTTGAACACGCTCGCCAGTCGGCTACGTCGAGTCGACCTGCGCGTGATTGACGAAGCACGCAGGCTGTGGCCGACCGTTGTAGATCCGGTGCTCGCCGAACACTGTCGCGTCGAACTCATTAAGGACGGGGTACTCATTGTGAGCGTGCCGTCAGGCGCGTTCGCACAGCGCGTCATGAACGAAAGCCCGTCGATTTTGGACCGTTTTTCGACGCTTGGAAAGAGGGCGCCGACGTCACTAAAAACAGTGACCCGACGGGCCTAAAAAATCGTCGAATCGCGCTTTCACCACGAGTGTTATCGGTTAGAAGTCACAGCGTTTCTAGTAGGATGAAGTAGTCAAATTATTGATAACGCAGGCACCAAAAATGCCCAAACTTTTGTTTTGAAAGGATTCCTTCGTGGCCGAAAAGACCAAAGGATCTGCTAGTTACGGCGCTAGCGACATCACCGTACTTGAGGGTTTAGAGCCAGTAAGGGTTCGGCCGGGAATGTACATCGGGTCGACAGGTCCTGCGGGCTTACACCACCTCATCGTCGAGGTCGTGGACAACTCCGTCGACGAGGCAATGGCCGGCTTTTGTACGCGGATTGACGTCACGTTGCTCGCGGACGGGAGTTGTCGCGTGGTCGACGATGGGCGAGGGATCCCGGTCGAAGAACACCCGCAATATAAAGGAAAGTCGGCGGCGGAAGTCGCACTCACGATGCTGCACGCTGGAGGAAAATTTGGTGGTTCCGGCTACAAGGTCTCGGGAGGTCTTCACGGCGTTGGTATTTCAGTCGTGAACGCACTGTCAACGGAGCTTCTTCTTGAAGTCGATCGCCACGACAACCACTACGAATTGATGTTCAAAGACGGCGGCAAGCCACAGGGCAAGCTCAAGGTCACGGGTCCCGCACCACGTGGACGTACCGGTACCACCATTACCTTCACTCCCGATCCAACGATCTTCGAAGAAGTGGAGTTTCGCGCGCAGACCGTCGTTGAGCGCCTCCAGATCATGGCGTTCTTGAATCGCGGTCTTGAGATTCGATTCATCGATGAACGAAAAGGTCGTGAAGCTAAGGAGACCTTCAAGTACAACGGCGGGATTGTTGACTACGTTCGTCACCTCAACAACGCGAAAGAGTCGTTGTTTCGAAAAGTTGGATTTATCGAGCAGTCCGAAGAGAATCAAGAAGTCGAGGTCGCTTTTCAGTGGAACACCGGCTACTACGAGAGCATCTACTCCTTCGCCAATGGCATCTCAACGATCGAGGGCGGTATGCACGAGGAGGGTTTTCGCAAATCCCTCACCAACGTCCTCAATCGCTATGCCCGTAAACGTAATCTCCTCAAAGAGAAAGAGGAGAACCTGAAGGGTGAGGACATTCGCGAGGGCCTCACCGCCATCGTGTCGGTTCGTCTTCGTGATCCTCAGTTCGAAGGTCAGACCAAGGGCAAGCTCGGTAACGTCTCGATTCGTTCACTCGTTGAGCGCGCCACCAACGAAAAGCTTGCAGAGTGGCTTGAAGAGAACCCTCGTGAGGGCAGTCAGATCGTGGCGAAGTCCATCTCAGCCTCGAGGGCCCGTATGGCGGCCCAGGGCGCTCGCGATCTCACTCGTCGCAAGAATGCTCTTGACGGCGCTGGACTACCTGGAAAACTCGTGGACTGCTCGTCGAATGAACCAAGGGAATGTGAACTCTTCATCGTTGAAGGAAACTCCGCCGGCGGTTCGGCGAAGGACGCGCGCAATCCGCGCAACCAAGCGATTCTGCCGATTCGCGGCAAGATCTTGAACGTCGAAAAAGCTCGCTCGGATAAAATCTTGCGCAACACCGAAATCCAAGCACTGGTCTCGGCCATAGGCGCGGGCGTCGAGGCCGAGTTCGACCTCTCGAAGATTCGCTACGACAAGATCATCTTGCTCGCCGACGCGGACGTTGACGGCAGTCACATCCGCACTCTTTTGTTGACGTTCTTCTTTCGCCAGATGACCGAACTCGTGAACAGTGGCCACGTCTACGTCGCCCAGCCACCGCTCTACTCAACGTTGGTGGGAAAAGAAAAGGTGTATCTACGAGACGACGCCGCAAAGGACGTCTTTTTGGCGGAACACCCCGACCACAAGAACGACTTCCAGCGACTCAAGGGTCTGGGCGAGATGGACTTTGATGAGTTACGCGACACGACAATGGACGCCACCAAGCGTGCGTTACTTCAGATCACCGTGGAGCAAGCGGCGCTCGCCGACGAAGTCTGTTCGATCCTTATGGGTGACGACGTCCCACAACGTCGTCACTTCATTCAAACCAACGCGAAGGATATTCGCTTCCTAGATATCTAGGAACGGGAGAGATATGGCACGCACCACAAGGGGATCCGGATCCGGATCCGGCTCCGGCGCCCCACCGCCCAGTGAAGAAGTCGTGGGTTATGTCGAGCCCATAGAGATCAATTTGGAGATGGAGCGCTCGTTCCTCGAGTACTCCATGTCGGTGATCGTCTCGCGCGCACTGCCCGACGTCCGCGACGGACTGAAGCCCGTGCACCGTCGCATTCTCTATTCAATGTTCGACCAAGGTCTTCGCCCCGATCGTCCCTTCGCAAAGTGCGCCAAAGTGGTCGGTGACGTCATGGGTACGTACCACCCGCACGGTGACTCAGCGATCTACGACGCCATGGTGCGCATGGTGGTGGACTTCTCGATGCGCCACCCCCTCATAAGCGGTCACGGCAACTTCGGTGGCACCGGGCCCGACGAGGGCGCCGCCGCGATGCGCTACACGGAGTGCCGATTAGCTCCTCTGGCCCTCGAAATGCTCGACTCCATCGACGAAGAGACAGTGGACTTCTACGCGAACTACGACAACTCGACCCAGCAACCAGTGGTCTTGCCCTCGAGGTTCCCAAATCTTCTCGTCAATGGCTCGCAGGGCATCGCCGTGGGAATGGCGACCAAAATTCCTCCGCACAACTTGGGTGAAGTTATTGACGCGACGCTCCACTTGCTCGCCAACCCAGAAGCGACGCCCGACGATCTCATGAAGTTCGTCAAAGGTCCTGACTTTCCGACTCGAGCGCAGATACTCGGACGCCAAGGCATCTTGGACGCGTACCGCACGGGTCGAGGTTCGATCAAGTTACGCGCCATTGCTGAGATTGAAGAAACTGGCAAGGACACACGCATCATCGTCACCGAGTTCCCTTACGAAGTCTCCGTTGAATCGATTGAAGAGAAGATCTACGACCTCGTGAAGAACGGTAATCTCGACGGCATCGCCGCGGTTCAAAACGACTCGGCCGGTCGCCAGGCCCGTCTAGTCATCAAATTGAAGCGTGACGCCAACGCGAACGTCGTGTTGAACAAGCTCTACAAGAACACCTCCCTGCAGACGACCTTTGCGGTGAACATGCTGGCCCTCGTGGACGGTGTCCCGCGCACGTTGAATTTGTCCCAAGCACTAACGCACTACATTGCGCACCAGGTGGATGTCGTCACTCGTCGTACGCAGTTCCGACTTCGCAAGGCCGAAGCCAGGGCACACATCGTCGAGGGGCTCTTAAAGGCCATCGACATGCTGGACCAGGTGATCGCGACGATTCGTGGATCCGACGACCGACCGGCCGCTCGCGTCGCGTTAATGGCCTCTCCCTTCTCCTTCAGCGAAGAGCAGGCGAATCACATCTTGGACATGACGCTTGGACGCTTGACCCGCCTCGGACGTAGCGAGCTTGAAGAAGAGATGGCGAAACTTAGAGAGACGATCGCTGAACTGCAGTCCATTCTCGCGAGCGACGTCAAGTTACGCGCCGTCATCGCGGAAGAGATTGGCGTCATTCGCACGAAGTATGCCGACGACCGCGTAACGCAGATCGTCAATGACCCCGGTGAGCTCGGTGTCGAGGACCTCATTCAAGACGAAGAGATTGTGCTTACGATGACGCGTGCGGGCTACGTGAAGTCGGTCGCGGCGGACGCCTTTCGCACGCAAGGGCGCGGTGGGCGCGGTGTGCAAGGCGCGAAGTTGAAGGACGAAGACTTCGTCGACCAGATCATCCACACGACGACGCTCGCGCACCTTCTTCTGTTCTCCAACCGTGGACGCGTCTTTCGCCTTCGTGGACACGAGATCCCGATGAAGGAACGTACCGCCAAGGGCACGGCCGTGGTGAACCTTTTGAATTTGCAACCCAACGAGTCGATTCAGGCGATTGTGACAACGGACGACTTTCCAAAGGACAAGTTCTTGGTCTTCGCCACCAAGAACGGCACGGTGAAGAAGACCGCCTTTAGCGAGTACGACAAGTCGCGCCGGGAAGGTTGGATCGCGATCAATCTGCGAGACCGCGACGAGGTCGTGCGCGTGGTGGCGACGAGCGGCGACGACGATCTCATGGTGGTGTCGTATCGCGGTATGGCGATTCGCTTTAACGAAGCAGAAGTGCGCGAGATGGGCCGTGACGCGACGGGCGTTCGTGGCATCAAACTCAAGGCCGACGATCGCGCCATCTCGCTCGACGTCGTGCGAGAAGACGCCGATCTCTTCGTCGTCACCGACACTGGCTTTGGCAAGCGCGTGAAGACTGAACGTTTCAATCGTCAAGGGCGAGGAGGCCAGGGTGTTCGCGCCATCAAATTGACGGCAGCGCGCGGTTTCGTCGTGGCGGCCTTCATGGTCCGGCTCGACGACGAAGTCTTGCTCGCCTCCAGTGGGGGCGTCTTGATTCGGACCCCCGTGCGTGAAGTCTCGTCACAGGGTCGCGACGCCACCGGCGTTCGCGTTATGAACCTTGACGAGGGACACGCCGTCGCGGCGGT
>DAIQOO010000043.1:0-13497 GCA_036787845.1 Acidimicrobiales bacterium | reverse complement strand
GGGTGGAAGGGCTCAACGTTGACTGGAATATCTCGCGCCAGCGTTTCTTCGGCGTACCCATTCCCGCGTGGTACCCAATGGATTCTTCCGGCGAAGTCGACTTCGACCAACCGATCATTCCCGCACTCGATTCCCTACCCATCGACCCCTCAAGCGACGTCCCCGATGGCTACGACGAGAGCCAACGCAACCAAGCCAACGGCTTCGTGGGCGACGCCGACGTCATGGACACGTGGGCGACGAGTTCACTCTCGCCCGAGATCGCGGGACATTGGGGCAGCGAACTCTTCGAGCACGTCTATCCAATGGACCTGCGCCTCCAAGGACACGACATCATACGAACCTGGCTCTTCTCGACGGTCGTGAGAGGTCACCTCCAACATCACAGCCTTCCCTTTAGCAACGCGCTGATCTCTGGTTGGGTGCTCGACCCGGACCGAAAGAAGATGGGTAAGTCGACGGGCAACGCGGCGACGCCACTGCCCCTGCTCGAACAACACGGCGCCGACGCGCTTCGATACTGGGCCGCCTCGGGTCGACCGGGCACCGACACCGCCGTCGACGAAGCGCAAATGAAAATCGGTCGACGACTATCGATCAAGGTTCTCAACGCTTCCAAGTTCGTGCTCGGACGGCTCGACAACGCTCTGACCTCTGCGAGTGACGTCACGGTGCCCCTCGACCAAGACCTGATCTCCTTGCTCGGTCAACTCATCGAGGAAACGACAACGTCGTTTGAGAAGTACGACTACGCGCGCGCGCTTGAGCACGTCGAGTCGTTCTTCTGGTCGTTCTGTGACAACTACGTCGAACTCGTGAAGATCCGCGCCTACGGCGAGGGCAGCGACGCCGACGTCGCTTCAGCGCGCGCGACGTTGAACATCGCACTCTCGGTATTGCAACGACTCTTGGCGCCGTTCCTCCCCTTCGTCACCGAAGAGGTATGGCACTGGTGGCACGACGACTCGGTGCACCTGGCGAGCTGGCCGACGCTCCACGAGCTAGGACCGCTCTCGGTGGACCCGGGATCGGTCTATCAGCCAGTCTGTGAGGCGCTCGAGGCGATTCGTCGAGCGAAGAGCACCGCCAAAGTCTCTCAGCGCGCTGAGGTCGCCCAAATGGTCGTCAACGCGCCCGAGGAGTTCGTCGCGGCGCTGCAACTCGCCCAGAACGATCTCATCGCCGCGGGCAACGTGAGTGAACTGTTGATGAATAATGCCGGCGAACTCGCCTTCGACGTGACGCTCGAGAGCGTCTAGACCAGCACGACGTCAGAGAGCGCGTCGCGCACCGTGACCGCGTTCGAATAAACGTCGTAGTACGCGAACTGGTCCCACGCGCGCGCGATTACTTTCGCGTCATCGCGCGATGGTCCATGCAGCGCCACGCCCAACTCATCGGGCCAGCGGCCACGTAGGTCACGACTTCTGGTCTCTGCGTACGTCGCGCCCCGGCGATCTAGCGAATCGCGCAAGGTCCGTCGCCGACCTTCGTTCTCCTGCTCATTTAACACCCTTGAGAAGGGGTTATCCGAGGTCACCACGCAGAAAGGTCCGAGCATCGCCGTGGCTTCAAGGGCGCTTACCCACCGGTCATTGCCGACGTCGACCAACAACTCCGTGGGGGGCACCTGATAGTTCGCGACGAGTTCATCCGAGATAGCGGGACGTCGTACGGCGACCGACTCGGCGAAAGCGACGGCGGCGCGGGTCGTCGCGGACGTGCGCGGACTCGCGGTCACGTCGAAGGCGTGCTGGGTGAAGGGCAGTTCGACGTGGTAGATCGGCGCGAAGGCGACGTCGCGGAACTTCGACACGAAGGACCGTGCGACGTTCACGTCGACGAGCGTGTCGTTCACACCCTGGACCACGAAGAAGGGCGGCGCGTGCTTCGCGATGCGCTCGTAGGGAGAGAGCGAGCGGTAGAGCTCCTCGTGGCCCAAGTAGGGAAACTGCACGACGCGACGCTCGAGCAGCAGTCGAATGCCTCGGCCCAGTCCGCGCCAGTGCGTTTCGTCACCGGTCATCTCGAGCACGCCGTAGAACGACATCGCGCCGCGCACCGTCCAGTCCGTGACGTCACTCATCTGCGTCGGGCGCCACGTCGGATCGTCCGCGCTGAGTGCGAGCAACGAGGCGAGATGCCCTCCGGCCGACCCACCAGCGATCACCACTCGATCGGGGTCACCGCCGTAGGTCGCGATGTTCTTCTTGATCCACCCGAGCGCCCTCGTCGCGTCTTCGATCTGCGCGGGCCACGGGAAGCGTGGAGCCAAGCGATAGTTACTCGCGACGACAACCCAACCTCGTCGAACGAACTCGTGCAACATTGGTCGACCTTGCTCACGCTTATCACCAAAGGTCCAGGCACCGCCGTGCAAGTAGTAGATGACGGGCGCGTCCGTGGGCGTCGTCGAAGTACGCCACACGTCGAGACGATGGCGCTCTAAGGGTCCATAGACCACGTTGCGAGATAGCTGCATGTCGCGGGGGTGAAAGGGGATGAGTAACGCCGTGCGCCACCAATTGCCAAAGAGGTCGTCGCTGGGGCGCGCAACGATCAGTGGCCGATCGGGCGATTGTTCCATGGCGCGACGAACGACCCGGCGAGAGCGAAAGAGAATAGCAATCAGGGCAAGGTTTTCTGCCACCACCACGCTCGCCAACACGACGACGAGAAGGCCCAACCAGTTCGTCGTGGGCCAACCCCACCACCACAGCAGGAATACCAACGCCGCTTCGAGAACGATGCCTTGGCCGGCCAGTTCCCCAGCCGCCCACCCGACCGGATACGCCAAAGCCGAGTAGAGGCCACGTCGTCCCGGGCGAAGTGCCGTCGCCGCGGAGAGCACCAAGAACGCGCTGGCGAGTGCGACGAAGTAGGCCATCTCTCCATTCTGGCGGCTGCGTTCGTCGACGTGTCGCCCTTTAACGCGTCCAGACTCGCCCAGTAGGCTCCGTTTGATGGCACCCTGGCCCGAACCACTTGAGAAGCTCCGGGGCACCGTCGGCGTCTGGACAATGGCGCACGAGTCGCTGCCACCCCAAAAGAGCGGCGAGATCGCCCTCGAGCTCGAAGAGCTCGGTTACAGCGCGTTGTGGATCCCCGAGGCCTGGGGTCGAGAGGCCCTCACCAGCGCGTCGCTGTTGCTCTCAGCCACGTCCTCACTGGTCGTGGCGACCGGTATTGCCAACATATGGGGCCGTGACGCCGTCACGGCCGCGAACGGCGCAAAGACCCTCACCGCCGCCTTTAACGAGCGCTTCGTGCTGGGACTTGGCGTCAGTCACGAGCCCTTGGTGTCGCGCCTGCGCGGACACGAGTACGCCACGCCCCTACGTCAGATGAAGGAATTCCTCACCGCCATGGACGCCGCGCCGATGCTCGCCGCCGAGGGAAAGACGCGCGTTGCCCGAGTGCTCGCGGCACTCGGACCAAAGATGCTGGAATTAGCCGCGACCCACGCCGACGGCGCGCACCCGTATCTGGTGACGCCAGAGCACACCGCGCGCGCGCGAGAAATTCTCGGTGACAAGTTTCTCGGCGTCGAATTGTCGGTCGTCCTTGGCCAAAGTCGAGAGGAGTTCCTCCGACGCGCGCACGCCCACCTCGAGATCTACACCGGGCTCGAGAACTACACCAAGAGTTGGCGTCGCCTCGGTTTTGGCGACGAAGACTTTGTGCGAGGCGGATCGACGCGACTCTGCGAGGCGCTCGTGGTGCACGGCGATGAGAGTGCGATTCTGGCGAAGATCAACGATCACCGCCAAGCCGGTGCGGATCACGTCTGCCTGCAGGTTCTCGGGAGCGAAATCTCGTCGCCGCCCTTTGAAGCGTGGCGAGCCCTCGCGCCCGCCGTCACTCCAGCGTAGAACGACGAAGAACACGCCGTAACCCTGGCTTCGTGGTTCGAACTAGCAAAACACGTTAATTTCAGTGCACGTTGGAGACAGAGAGGGTGCCTAGCGTGTAATTTCACAAGGTGACCGATTCCCCCCATGAGCACTCCACGCGTGACATTCTGATTGAAGCCACGTCGAAACGACTGTGGGTTGCGGACGAAAGTGAATTAAGAATACTGGACATTTGCCAGGAGACGAATCTCAGCACCAGCGTCATCTACGGACACTTCCGCTCACGTCAAGGTCTCATCGACGCGTCGCTGCTACACATCTTTTCGATCGTCACCGAGGAGATTGTTCAAAACCTCGTGATGGTGACGTCGGGTCCCCACCTAAACGGCTCCTTCGTGGACACGCTGTATGAACTGCTCACGAATCCCGACCACCAAGCAAGGATCACGCGTCAACGCCAGATGTTTCTACGCGTCTCCGCGTCGGCACTTTCAAGGCCCAGCATTCGCCCAGGATTCCTCAAGCTCTACGAGGAGTTCATGGCCCGTGTGGACGAACACTATGACGAACTCGTCCGACGGCGGCTTCTAAGCCACCAGTTGACGGGCCACCAGTGGGCGCTCTTCTTCGAGGGCCAGATGCTCAGTCGAGCGTTTCACGACCTCTCGTCAGAGTGGGATGACCAGGAAGATTGGAACCGAGCGGCTAGTCGAATGTTGAGCGCCGCTAAACCAGAAAACGGCTCGTAGCCCACGAACTCAGTGTTTTCAGGCCTCGAATTGGCGCCTCAGGAGCCCTTGGGATCGATGATGATCACCGCGTCGTCGTGCGATGAACGTCGCACCGCTCGCACTAAGAGCGCCACCATCGCCAACCAAACTAACTCAATGAAACCAATGCCTATCCAACCAAACGTGATGGTAAGTAGACCGATCAGAAAGCCCTTCAAGATTCCGAAGTGAATCATGCAGGCGATCTCCATTGGAAACCAAGCGAAGAGCCAACTGACAAAAGGTGCCACGATTACAGCGCCCACACGTCGGCGCCAACCAAGGTAGATACCCAGAATTGCCGAGATACCAAAGCCGGTGATGGTCACGATCGCCGACGGCGCGACTACCTCTAGAAAGAGCACGACCGTCATCGCGAGCGCCCACAGGACCATGGGGGTTGACACGTTGCCCCGAGCACGATCTCGGAACTGAAAAACGGCGCTACTCATGCACCCAACCTAGTCACCACACGCTTTTGCGCCGTATCTATCGCGGTACGCTGGCGCAATGGCCAGAGGAGTCCTCGCGATACTCGGTTCGGGTGAAACTGCCCCTGGGATGACTAAAGTCCACCGCGGCCTCTTGGCGCGCCTCGATCCCGTTCGAGCAGTGAATCTCGATACGGCGTACGGGTTCCAAGAGAACGTACCCCAGATGAGCCAGAAACTTGAAGAGTACTTCGAGGTCTCGTTACGCACCACGTTGACCACACTTCACTTTACGAACTTCGAAGAGTCAGATGAGCTCGAGCGGACCCTCTTCAAGCAGCGCGTTCGTCAAGCCAACTACGTATTCGCGGGACCGGGTAGTCCCTCGTACGCTCTGGCGCAATGGGCGCCCTTAGATTTTGCCAGCGACCTTCTGAGTGTGCTCGACACCGACGGCACCCTGTGCATTGCATCGGCGGCCGCTCTCACCCTGGGCGCGTACACCGCGCCCATCTACGAGATCTACAAAGTCGGTGTCACGCCCTACTGGCTTCCTGGTCTCGACATACTCGCCAACTTTGGACTCACGTGTGTCGTAATTCCCCACTTTGACAATAGTGAGGGGGAGAACTACGACACCCGGCGCTGCTATCTAGGTGAACGTCGCCTTGGCATCCTCGAACGCGAACTTCCCGACAACGTCGCCACGTTGGGAGTGGACGAACACACTGCGGTGATCTTTGACTTCGCCAGCAATACGGTGAACGTGCAAGGTAGAGCCCAAGGCTATTGGCGAACGGGCGATGACGTGAAGGTCCTTGAAAATGGATCGACTACCTCAATTGATGATCTTCGAAACTCAGCTTCTACGCACCGGTCAACATCTAACGACGAGAGCACGATCAATGCAGTGATCGACGAAACGACTGAACCTGACAAGCTAGCTCGGAGAGTTCTTGACGGCGGACCTGACGCAATGGACGCCTTGGCCCAACTTGTCCAGATTGCGCAAAGTGGAGCGCGGGGCTACATCGATCCCTCCCCGCTAATAAACGGAGTACTCGCCGCACGAAGGGGCGCACGTGAATCGGGTCAGTATCAGGTTGCGGACCAACTTCGTGACGCCCTCATTGCTGCGGGAATCAAAGTGAGCGACGACCTCGAGGGAACTAGCTGGTCCATCGACTAGGCCTCCGCTGTCGGTTCGAAATTTCAGTGCTGACAACCTCTTTCTTTAAACGATGCACTTAGCAACAACAAACGAAATTGGCCCTCTCCCGAAGGAGAGGGCCAATTTCTAGACTTCTGTTACGACTAGTGCTGGCTGTAGCGCAACTGGACAGAAGTGCCGTTAGCCAACGTAATGGTGAAGGTGTGAACACCACGCCTGGTGCCAGCCCTCACAGTTACCCTGACCGTCAATACCTTGCCAGTGTCGTGCGTGACAACAGCCGTCGTACCAGCGGCATTGCTGGTGATCGTTGGGCGACCATAGAAACCGGTTCCCGTGATTATGAAGGTTGAGGTCCTGCCAGTAAGGATCGTGCCACTGACACCCGAAATCTTCAGACCAACCACCACCGGTGTAGGTACGGGTCCACCGTTCAGGGTGAAGGACGCAGATCCACTATCAAGGTTGGTAAAGGTGACCTTGCTGGAGGTTCCCGAAGTCGCGTTGGAAGTAGTCGTGACCAATAAGGTCGCGGTTGTTCCAGCGGCGTTAAGTCCTTCCAAGGTCACGGTGTAGTCCTTGTTGCTACTCGCCACAGTCATTCCGGCAGAGAAGCCAGTGCCCGTGACGACAACCGAGGCGTTTGTACTGAAGGTCGGGACGTAGTACACGCCCGTCACCGTCGGAACAATTACCACTCCGGTACCCGCCTTAGCGCCTACTTCACCCGAAGGGGCGGAGAAGGCAACGCCATTCGACGCCACGATAAGGAAGACGTACGCCTGACCGCTGTTGAGCCCAGTCACCGTGTAGGTGGTGCCAGTGATCAACGCTGCGTTGACAGGAGTCGCCACATAGATAGACGCACTGGTACTAGTTGCTGGAGTACCGACGTACACCAAGTAGCCAACAAGCGGCACGCCACCAGTGGTCGCAGGAGCGATCCACGAGAGGACGATGGTGTTAGCGCCACCAGCAGATGCGGTCACGCTCGTAGGCGCCCCAGGGTTCGCTACCGGTGTGGCGTGCTTCTCAGAAGACGCAACCGACGTGCCATTGGCATTCACGGCCTTGACTATGAAGTAGTACTTCGTGCCGTTGGTCAAGCCTGGAATCGTCACCGTAGTACCCGTTACCAACAGCGAGCCATTGACCGGAGTCGTTGACTCGCCGGCAGCTGCCGAACCCACGAAGACGTTGTAGCCGAGGATCGCTGATCCACCAGTCGTAGGAGCGGTCCAGGTCAAAGTTACGAGGCCGTTCGACGCCGCCGCAGCAACACCGGTCGGCGCACCAGGCGCCGTTCCAGCCTTACTGAGGACAATAGGAAGGGACGGAGATGAGGTCGTTAAACCACTTGCGTTCTGGGCGCTCACCACGAAAGCGATCTCCGGTGAAGCAACCGGAGTTGTCGCCGAGATGCCAATAATGGTGCACGTCGTTGAGTCGGAAATCGCCAGGTTCGCAATTGCGTTGTCCGTGCCGTTCGCGAGGAACGCCGCCGGGACCACACAGAAGCCACCAAGGCCAAGACCCACGAGGGCCGACGTGTAGGAACCAGAGGCAGCCAATGACGTGCTGGCCAACAACTCCGCCGTCGCCAACGCGTCAGCGCCACCACCAGTGAAGGTAAGTGTGGACGCGCCGGTTGCAGTCACCGCAGCCGACAAGGTCAGCGTCGTGCCTGTGCACGAGACGACCTCAGTACCGACTGCGATACCCGTTCCCGACACCACTGTGCCAGCGAGTGCAGGAGTACAACTTACGACCGTCTGAACGGCGCCCGCGACCAACGTTGACGTCGTAGAGCCAGTTCCGCCGACGAGTTCCGTCAAGGCGGCGCGATCAGCCGCGTTCGTCACATAGTCAGCGTAGATGGCGCTCGACACCAGGAAGCTCGTTGTCGTAGCGGCCGAGACGTTCGCCAACGTAGCAATGTAAGGAGCACCAGCAGTAGGCGCGAGACCTCCGAAGCTGGGCTTGGTCCAGCTGACCGTCGCGTTGTACGTTGCCGCAGCAGTACCGACACTGGTAGCCGAGACGCCAGTAGGCGCGCCGGGCTTACCGGTGGGGATAACCGCCGGAGTGGTCGGAGCGGACGCTGCACTTGTACCAGTCAGTGTTGTATCCGTGACCGTGAACGTGTAGGACGTGCCGTTCGTAAGACCTAGCACGTTACAGCTCGTGTCGGTCGTCGTGGTGCAAGTAAGCCCACCAGGCGTTGACGTCGCTGTCCAACTCAGAACACCTGTCAGCGAACCGATCGTAACCTGCGCGTAACCATTTCCCGCAGCGGCAGTCGCCGAGGGGGTCGTAGGTAGCGCCACAGGAATGATTGGCAGCGAGGTGCTGGACTCAGCGGAGTACGAAACAACAATGCCGTTCGCTACTGCCGTCGCTGGATCATCGTTCGTTGCCGTAATCCAGAACACGTACGTACTGCCCGGAGTAAGACCGGAGACAAGTGCCGACGTGGCCGTAATGGCACTTACGAGGCAAGGCGAGTTCGAGCCATTGCACACTGGCAACAACGTGCCACTTGATGGGTTGGTGGAGTTCGCCGCACTAACGAAAACTTGGTAAGCAACAGCCGTCGTGCCGTCAGCGTTGAACGGCGCGGTCCACGAGACAGCGACATTCGTTCCAGAATGAGCAACCGTCACCGACGTTGGCGCGCCCGAAAGATTAGGCGCGACGACCGAAACGAAGTTAGAAGGCGCGAGCGCGTCTGAACCCACTCCGTCCGATGCGCCCGAGGAGTTCACCGGAACCACTGCGAACGCGTAGGTGTGACCACCGGTAAGGCCCGTAACGAGAAGATCCGCACTGTCCAGCGTGACTGGAACGAAGCCAGTCGTCGTGCTGTTAAGCAAACCCTGGGTGCAAGAAGTACTAGTTCCACACGGTGTAGCGCCAAGAGCAGCCGCCACGTTGCCATTCAAGACCAGGTAGACCAAGTTATTCGTAATGGTCGAACCACCATCGCTCACCGGCGGCGTCCAACTCAAGAGTTCTTGGCTATCTGTTCCACCGACTGACGAACTGGACTGCCACGCCGAACCAGTAAGGCCGGTCGGAGCGGCGGCAAACGTCGCGCCACTCGTCGCGTAGGCCTCACCAGAGTCAGCCGAAACGCCGACGTTAGAGACGGCGGTGACTTCGAAGTAGAAGGTACCCGAGCTCGCGACAGGAACTGTCGCGGTGCCAACGGCGCCGACTGACTGGACGAGTACTTCGCCCTCCGAGGTCGTGCCTTGGTAGACGTTGTAGCCCGCAATAACGCCACCTTCGGTGTGAGCACCAGTGACTTGAGTCCACGTCAATGTGGCAGTTCCGCCAGCAATTGAAACGTGGAGGTGTGTAGGAGCGTCAGGCACGGTCACGGCAGGAGTGCCGGACACCGCAACTGAAGCAACACTGTTACCCGAAATGTTCGTTGCCTTCACCGCTACTGAGTACGCGACGCCATTGGTCAAGCCAGTGATCTGACAAGTGTTTGGCAAGTCCGTAGCCACAGTGTTGGTGCAGGTACCGGCGGTGACGCCGGCCGCCGTGATCGCGGCTGCCGTGTACGTAAGAATGTCCGATCCACCAGTAACTGTCGGCGGGGTCCACGTCACTTTAAGTGCCGTGTTATTCGAAACGGCCGCGACGCCAGTAGGCGCACCGGGAACACTCGCCAGTGTTGTGGCGAATACTTCAAGTGAGTTAGGAGAAGATCCCTGAGGGCTCACGGCTGCAACATCGAAGAAGTACGTGGTCTTGGCGTTCAAGCCAGTAACCAAGTAACTGTTACCACTGGTGTTGTTGCCAATCGGTGCTGCATTTACGGGAGTCGCCGACTCGCCGCCAGCTGTCGTTCCCTCGTAGACGTTAAATCCACTGGTGGCAGAAGTCTCACTGTTCCAGGTCAGCAGTAGGTTCGACCCACCACTAACTACCGAGACCGCGAGACCTGAAGGCGCGAGCGGTGCCACACCAGGTGTGATTGAAACGTTCGAAGCAAGGGCGCCCTGTGATTCACCAACGCCATTGACCGCGGTCACCACGAAGTAGTAGGCCGTGCCGTTCGTAAGTCCTGTCACGGTGTACGTCAAGCCCGTGATGAGATTGGCCGCAGAGAACGCGCCCAATGCGGTGCAGTCGTTACCGTTTGCGGGTACGTAGACGGCCGCACCAACTGTAAACGTGCCACAGAGGGGCGGAGTAGAGCCATTCATGCCACCGTTCGCGTTCAGCCACGAGGTTCCGGGCACGGTCGCCGTGCCGTTTAGTGCCGTGACGAATGGGTCAATCAACGTTGTGGACGCCGGAGCTTGCGTGGTTACGTACACGTTGTAGCCAAGAATCGCTGATCCGTTGGTCTTGGCTGGCGCAGTCCACGTCACTACCGCACTCGTGTTGCCCGCAGCGACGGTCGCGGCAGGAGCAGACGTAATGCCTGCTGGAGTGTTCGTCACCTCTGCCGACGCGACTGAAAGACCGTAGGAGTTGACGGCCTTCACCACGAAGAAATAAGGAGTGCCGTCGGTCAAAAGAGTTACGTTGACCGCCGTACCAGTGATTGGAACCGCACCGTTGAGCGGAGTCGTTGACTCGGCACCGGTGGCCGTTCCTTGGTAGACGTTGTACCCCAACGCTGCAGAAGCGTTGTTGGCACCGGACTCCGACGCGGCCCATGAAATATTGATCGTCGCGTCCCCAACGCCCGATGTGTCGAGGCCTGAGGCCGCTACGACAGCAGTGGGCGCCGCAGGCGGCGTCGTCAAACCGGCGGTAGCACCGGCTGTGCTCGCTAGAGCCAGCGGTAACGCTGCGGCAACTAGCAAGGCGCCAGCAGCAACTGCCTTGACCGTGTGTTGAGAAATCCGTCGCAAAGTATTCATTAAGAATCCTTTCTTCGAAGCGGCACTTGTGTTCACTTCACTCCATTCACAGGGGCCGATCAATCGACCTTTTTATCTTGAGGTACCGCGGTACAGCAGAGAACTAACGAGAGGCAGACGTCTCGTGACATGTCACGTCCGTTACCTCAAAAGCAAGTATAGAGAGGTCCGTAAGGAGAACGCGAATACCACTTTGGCTTATTCATGAGAAACCACTTTAGGGAATTTCTCAACGATTAAATTCAAAAACCCTGATAAATTGGCATAAATTCTTTGACTACGCTAAATCCTTTGATAACAGTGGTGTTACATCAATAATCGTCACGAATTTGTAACTCGTACTTTTGCGCAATTTGGCGCAGTTCCTCTGGATAGTTATCAGTGCTTTTCATGATCTATTTGCGTGCAAAGTTCTTCCAATTTCCTCCACAAAAGCGTACTAATTTGTGACGCTTCGCACTAGAGATGACAATGCATTGAAAGGGTTCAAGAGCACGTGGCGAGAGTAAAAAGTAGTCACGATCTCAACGAAACGAGTAGGCCACATCGTGGAACCTTGGTGAATGCTTTCTCTGTGGTCGCACCCTGTGACGGATCATTGGAAGAAAACGTAGGTGCGTAATTGCGTGCAACGATAAGGGATCGCGGCACGAAACGCGTTCCTTACGCAATCGCGCAGCGATTGGGTCCCAGTTCGATTTCGGCGGCGTCCAAAGGTAAGGGCACCTCGCCCTCGTTAATGAGGACGATTTTCTTGTAGTTTGGCGGGCGGTCCTTCACGTTGGCAACCGCCCACTCGACAAAATCTGATTCGCTTAAGGCAAGTGCGGGAAGGGTTGTACGCAACTCCCCAAGGGGCCTAGCAACAAAAGTACCAACGTGCACCTCAACCGAGGTTCCGTAGTGCGCGGGAAAGACCATGACCGAGTCGCCAAGCGGTAACACGCGCTCGTGCAGGCTCCTATAAAGACTGTGGGCAAAGGATTCAGCCTGATCAGCGAGGTCAGGACGCCCGACACTCTCTAGAAAAAGGGTATCGCCAGTAAATATTGCTTGGTCGCCGAGCTGATAAAGCGTTGAGCCCTCCGTGTGACCAGGCACACTCACGGCAGCGACGGTGAGCCCCACGCCAGGAGCTAATTCAATGGTGAGTCCGTCGACCAAAGGCTCGAAATCGTAGACAAAGGCATCGAAGGGACTCAGTCGTAGGGTCGCGCCCGTCGCGGCAACCAACGCACGAGCCCCACTGAGATGATCGGCGTGAAGGTGGGTGTCGAGCACGTCGGTGACGCGCCAACCGTGCAAAGAGGTGACGTCGAGGTACCGATCGACGTCGAGCGAGGGATCGATGACGATCGCGCGGTTCCCCGCACCGATCACGTAGGAGAGGCATCCTTTACCACGACGACGCAACTGCACGACCGTCGCATTAGAAAACTGCGTTTCCACAGTGTCGTACGTTGTGGCCCACGCGCCCATTCCCCCGTCAAGCACACGACTCGAAATGCCGTGTGCGCGAAGAATCTCCGCTCCCTCTGCGGCACGCGTTCCCTTGGCGCAGATCGTCACCACGTGGTGGTTCCGAGGCACTTCGTCGACGCGACTATCTAATTCACCGAGAGGAATATTGATAGCTCCTGGAATCTTCCAGTCGGCGAACTCGTCTTGTTCACGTACGTCGATGAGCACTAATTTCGCGTCGGTGTCAAGTAGTTGTACGAGTTCGTCCGTCGAAAGATGTGTTGCCACGACGTCATTTCTCATGCGACGAAGTCTACGAGTAGATTCAAAAATGAGCTCGCAAAGACCACGCGTATCGATAGGAAAAGGTGCATTAAGCAATGACGGTGAGTGAAGTCAGTCCAAGTCAAGCCCTCGAACTTCTCGACGGCGACGCCGTTCTTCTCGACGTGCGTCAAGAGAACGAGTGGGACGCCGGCCACGCTCCGATGGCGTCGCTGATTCCTTTGAGTGAGCTGGCGGACCACCTCGACGAACTGCCACGCGATCGACTGATCATCTGCACGTGTCGCTCAGGAGGTCGCTCACTTCGAGCCGCGACGTTCCTTAAGGAAAACGGCTTTGACGTCGTGAACCTCACGGGAGGAATGATCGCGTGGTTCGCCGAGGATCTGCCCTTTGAAAGCGAAATCGGCGACGCTTCAATTGACTAGACGTCGCTCGAGGCGATGGCAGTCCCAACGGGATTTGAACCCGTGTCTCCACCTTGAGAGGGTGATGTCCTAGGCCACTAGACGATGGGACCATGAAAGAGTCAACAGTGCTATTACCTCATTCGCTCGGGGGCAAGGACTCGAACCCTGAATAACTGGACCAGAACCAGTTGTGTTGCCAATTACACCACCCCCGAAGGGCTCGGCAATC
>DAIQOO010000307.1:0-907 GCA_036787845.1 Acidimicrobiales bacterium | reverse complement strand
GTCGCACTACTGTCGCCCTCAGAACGAGGTCCGCGCGATGGACGCTCGCCGCGTGTCGCACTACTGTCGCCCTCAGAACGAGGTCCGCGCGATGGACGCTCGCCGCGTGACTCGCTTGCGCCTTCAGTCCTTGGACTACGAGTAGGGCGATCGCTACGAGGTTTACGTGCAGAGCGATCTCCGGCCGTCGTCTCGCCTTCTTTCGGCTCTCGTCGGGCGGTGGGTCGCTTTGTGCTCTCGCGACGATCGCCGCTTCGGCCACCTTCTCGCCGTTCTCCGCCACGATGGGCTCCACGGCCCTTGGGCGCGTAGGTGACGACGACGTCGGGACTTTTGCTGACTTCAGGAATGAGTTCGAGTCGTTCGTTGCGTGGGTCAAGTGGGGAGGCGCTCTTAGGCGCCATTACCGAAAGGATCTCGATACCCTCCATGTACTGCTCGATGTCCGCCCGATAGACGTTGCCGATCACTGGCCCGCCGGGAACGAGAGACGCCTGCAAGACGCCCTTGGGAAGCTTGGCTCCCGCCGCGCGCCACGTTGCCAGGTCGCCATTCAGACTGGTTATTTCGATCTCAATGCGTCGAGACATAGGGTTCTAATCTAGTCGCTCGGGCCTAACTAAACATTTCGATGAGATTTAGTCCAATTTTAAATTCCTCTGCCTAGCATGGCTTCGTGAGTGACATACCTACTGACGCAACTGAACAAAACTTTCCGTCGCAGTCACGTAACCTCAGCGACACTCATGACGCGACGCCATCACCGCAGACACCTACGAGTACCGTGTTTGAGCCGACAACCCCGAGCTGGACAAGCCCGGGGGAGAGCGCGAACGAAGGGCTAAGCGACGGGACGCCAATCGAACACGAGAGCGCTTTAATCACGGCGCCGATCGTCGTTGATGAG
>DAIQOO010000306.1:0-1014 GCA_036787845.1 Acidimicrobiales bacterium | reverse complement strand
TCGCGGCCGTGACGTGGGGCAGCGGCGGCGCTCTCGGCGCCCAGGCCGGCGAGTACGGCGCGACGACGCTCTACGACGTTGGCGACTTGAAGGGTGCGTTGCCGGGAGTTCCCGTCGCCGCCGCGATGCAAGCCCTCGTCGCGAGCAAAGGCGCCCCTGACGCACTCTTGATTCCGAGCAGTTATGACTGCCGTGACATAGCTGGACGTCTCTCCGCGCGTCTCGATCGTCCAGTCTTAACGAACGCGACTGGCGTGAATGATGAAGGTGGTCTCGTTACCGAGCACCCAGTCTTCGGTGGATCGCTCACCGTAAAGGCCAAGTTCACTGGTGAGGGTCCGGGCATCGTCGTCGTGCGCGCAAAGTCCTTCGTCGCTGAACCTTCGGGTGGCGCTGCTGCAAACGTTGAGTCGGCTCCCGCGGGCGACACCGGATCGACGGGAAGTGCGGTCATCGTGACGTCACACGTCGAAGAGCGCACTGGCCCCAAACTCGAAGAAGCCGCGGTCGTCGTGTCGGGTGGAAGAGGTCTTGGCGAGGCGGGCGCGTATTCGTTGATTGAAGAACTCGCGAAATTACTGAACGGCGCCGCGGGCGCGAGTCGCGCCATCGTCGACGCGGGCTGGGTACCGTACTCGCACCAGGTCGGCCAAACCGGCAAGACCGTGAAGCCCACTGTCTACATTGCTGCTGGCATCTCTGGCGCCACGCAACACATGGTGGGCATGAAGGGATCGAAGAACATCGTGGCGATCAATAAAGACGCCGACGCGCCGATCTTTCAGATAGCCGACCTAGGCATCGTGGGTGACGTGCACAAGGTGTTGCCCGCCCTTATTGAGGCCCTGAAGGCACGTAGTTAACGCTCGGTAGCAACGTCCACTGTTTGGGTCTGACGTGTCACCACGTGCCTTCGTGGATTCCTTAGGCTGGGGCGAAGCATATGAGTAGCGACCCGCCAACTACCCACGCCCGTCGTTGGTGGACGCTCGCGGTGCTCAGCCTCGCGCAGTT
>DAIQOO010000305.1:0-1019 GCA_036787845.1 Acidimicrobiales bacterium | reverse complement strand
CCGGGGACGCTAGTTTTTCCGCGAAGCGCTGGGAGCGATGGACCCACGAGATGGGAGTCTTGTCACCTTTTTCGCGAACGAGATCGATGGCGTAGGCCGAGATGGGGTGAAAGGGATCGTCTCTGACGTCAGAGCCCGCCACGATAGGCAGCCACTCGTCGAGTAGCTCAACGAGTGAGCGAATGATTCTCGTCTTCGCTTGACCGCGCTCGCCGAGCAAAATGATGTCGTGTCCAGCCAGTAACGCCGTCTCGAGTTGGGGTAAGACAGTGTCCTCGTAACCAAGGACCGACGTCGAAAGGGAGAGCCCTGCCGCGAGGCGACTCTCTAAGTTTCGACGAATCTCACTTCGTACCGACGAGGGCTCGTAGCCCGATGCTCGAAGGGCGCCAAACGTCATCGCCAAAGTGGCTGGGGGAATTGGGGTGCTCATAGAAGCACTTTACGGGTTCAGCGATGACGATTGTCCCTCAACCGAGGATAGAAAGCACCCAGGCGCTTTTAGGGCGGCGTCACGCCTTGCTGGGCGTCCCACTCCTTGAGGAGTTGATCAACGGACGTAACGCCGAGTGGTCGAGAAAAGAAGAATCCCTGTCCGGTGTCGACGGTCTCGGGCACTGCTTCACTTTACGGGCCGCTCGCCAACGTCAGTGTGGCGAGCACGTCGGGCGACGTGACGACCGGCAATGTCGTGAAGAGCCTCAAGTGTCGCGGCGCCTCGGGCGACGTGGTCTCTCGCAGTGCGGCCACGAACACTGAAATCATGAGTACCTCAGGTGACGCCGTCCTCACGGCTGAACGACCAGGCGAGATCGTGGTGAAAGCCGTCTCGGGCGACATCAGAGTTGACAACGCGTCGTAAGAACAAGCGGTTTAGGGCTGCTCGTAGGTCCCAACGATCGTTGCTCGAGCGAGCGTGTGTTGAAAGAGATTGAACCCTAGATACGCCGGCGTCGCGTTCTCTGGCAGACCGAGCTTTTCGACGTCGAGCGCGTGCACGACGACGTAGTAGTCGTGCG
>DAIQOO010000042.1:5925-13670 GCA_036787845.1 Acidimicrobiales bacterium | reverse complement strand
GAAGGAGGGACGCAGGAGGGTAGGTGAGCCCAGGCGTTGGTTGTCCTGGGGTAAGTGTGTAGGGCGAGGTCTAGGCAAATCCGGACTTCATGAAGCCTGAGACACGATGCCGAGCCATTAGGCGAAGTCACTGATTCCATGCTCCCAAGAAAATCTTCTAGCGAGTTGACACGGTGCCCGTACCCCAAACCGACACAGGTGGGCGGGTAGAGAATACCAAGGCGATCGGGAGAACTGTGGTTAAGGAACTCGGCAAAATGCATCCGTAACTTCGGGAGAAGGATGGCCTTACTAGCGTGTAGGACTTCGCGTCCGAAGCGTGAGAAGGTCGCAGAGAATTGTGGGAAGCGACTGTTTACCAAAAACACAGGAGCGTGCTAAGTCGTAAGACGCCGTATACGCTCTGACGCCTGCCCGGTGCTGGAAGGTTACGGGGATCGGTTAGCTTTCGAGCGAAGCTGAGAACCTAAGCCCCAGTAAACGGCGGCCGTAACTATAACGGTCCTAAGGTAGCGAAATTCCTTGTCGGGTAAGTTCCGACCTGCACGAATGGCGTAACGACTTCCCAACTGTCTCAACCACAGACCCGGCGAAATTGAAGTACGAGTAAAGATGCTCGTTAGCTGCATCAGGACGGAAAGACCCCGTGCACCTTTACTACAACTTGATGTTGGGTTTTGGTTCAGTTTGTGTAGGATAGCTGGGAGACTTTGAGGCGTTGGCGCTAGTCAACGTGGAGTCAATGTTGAAATACCAGCCTTTCTGCGCCGGAACCCTAACCTTGGTCCGTGATCCGGATCAGGAACAGCGTCAGGCGGGTAGTTTGACTGGGGCGGTCGCCTCCTAAAATGTAACGGAGGCGCCCAAAGGTTCCCTCAGGCTGGTTGGCAATCAGCTGTTGAGTGCAATGACACAAGAGAGCTTGACTGCGAGACTTACAGGTCGAGCAGGTACGAAAGTAGGGCATAGTGATCCGGCGGTTGCTTGTGGAAGCGCCGTCGCTCAACGGATAAAAGGTACGCCGGGGATAACAGGCTTATCTTCCCCAAGAGTCCATATCGACGGGAAGGTTTGGCACCTCGATGTCGGCTCGTCGCATCCTGGGGCTGAAGCCGGTCCCAAGGGTTGGGCTGTTCGCCCATTAAAGCGGTACGCGAGCTGGGTTCAGAACGTCGTGAGACAGTTCGGTCCCTATCCGATGCAGCCGTAAGAGATTTGAGAAAGGTTGTCCCTAGTACGAGAGGACCGGGACGAACGCAGCTCTCGTGTGACAGTTGTCCTGCCAAGGGCATGGCTGTTTTGCGACCTGCGGGTGGGATAAGCGCTGAAAGCATCTAAGTGCGAAGCCCGTTTCAAGATAAATTCACTCACTGGGTTAACCAGGTAAGGCCCGTGGCCAGACGACCACGTTGATAGGCCGGAAGTGTAAGGACGGTAACGTCTTCAGCTGACCGGTACTAATCGGCCGAGGGCTTGGAATTTGATGTTCGTGCTCGTTCTAGGACGCTCAAGGAGCTGGCTGACGCCAGTTTCTGACCTCGAAAGAGGTCGAGCGCAAGATTTCCGGTGGTTATGGCGGTGGAGATATACCTGTTCCCATTCCGAACACAGCAGTCAAGCCCACCAGCGCCGATGGTACTTGGGGGTTCCTCCCTGGGAGAGTAGGTCGCCGCCGGGATTTCTAGAAAGACCCCCACCGCAAGGTGGGGGTCTTTCGCATACTGGCACGCTTCGCACTGAAAGCGATCATTCGCCTTGCGTCAGCGTGGCCCAAGTATGTACTGATCGATCGCCGTCGCGAAGCCGTTGTCGTTGTTTGAACTAGTGACGTACGTCGCTGCCTGTTGGACGTCAAGTGGCGCGTTGGCAACGGCGAAACTCAGACCGGCTCGAGCGAACATCAAGACGTCATTCGTCATGTCGCCAATCACGGCAATCTCGCTGGGGTCGATTGTGTATTTTCTCGCCAGGTAGTCAACGACGCCGCCCTTGTTGGCGTCGCGGTGGGTGACGTCGACGTAGTAACTCTGAGAGCTCGTGGCCGACACGTCGTTGGCGAGCACTTTGTCTAATGCAGCGATGCCCTTTGCTATGACGTCAGGGTCGTCGCTTACGCCAACGACCTTGATGATGTCGCCGCGAACGTCGTCGAAAGTCGCCACCTCGCTAGGGGAGAACTGACAGACCTTTGCTTCACGGGCGACGTGTAAGCCATTCAAATCGAGCACGAACCAGTCAGTCCGTTGGTACACCCACACGGAAAGGTCGTGGGCGATAAGGATCTCGATGATGGGTCCCACGAATTCATCCTTGATACTCAACTCCTCCATGGTCGAAAGTTCCTTGTCGACGATGAGTCCACCGTTAAAGGCTGCGATCGGCGTCGTGAGCTCCAGGGGCTCGATGAGCATCGTGAGACCTCGGGGCGGTCGACCACTCGTGATCGCGAAGAGGATTCCCTCTTCACCTAGTCGCTGCACGGCGCGCATCGTCTCGTTCGTGAGTCGCTTTTTAGACGTCACGAGCGTGCCGTCGACGTCGCTCAAGACGAGTCGAATGCCTTTGGCGCTCACTCGGGCAGGGTCCAATGATCGGGTTTGACGACGCTGTCCGTGGAGGGCGGTCCCCAAGATCCGCGTTCGTAATACTCGATGGGCGGTGGACTCTCGAGCAGGGGAGCGGCCACCTCCCAGAGTCGCTCGATGCCGTCAGACCTCGTAAAGAGTGCCTGGTTGCCCAACATGACCTCGAGTAAAAGGCGTTCGTACGCCTCGAGGTTGTTCTTCTCTTGGAAGGACTCTTGGTAGTGGAAGTGCATTTTCGCTAGACCCAAACTCATCTCCGGCCCCGGTTGCTTGGCCAAGAAGTGTGCGTGGATCGAACCCGGATCCTTGAAGTCGATGATGAGTTTGTCGCCGTCGTGGCGCGGGTCAGCCATTTCGTCGGGGAATATTTCCATCACCGGTTCTCGAAGGCCGATCGTGATCATCTGTTGACTCTCGGTCATGCACTTTCCGGTTCGAAGGTAGAAGGGCACGCCCTTCCATCTCGAATTGTCAATCCAGGCCCGCATCGCAATGAACGTTTCGGTGCTCGAATCTGGCTTTACACCCTTTTCGTCGTGGTACCCGACGTACTGGCCCCGGACAACGTCGTGTGGATCAATAGGTCGAAGTGTCTCAAAGACTTTGTTGACCTCGTCTCGCAGCGGTCGTGCCGTGAGCGAGGTGGGTTGCTCCATGGCGAGCATGCCTAGGACTTGAAAGAGGTGCGTGACGACCATGTCGCGAAAGGCGCCGGTCTGGTCGTAAAAGGCGCCACGCCCTTCCATCGCGAGCGTCTCGGGCACGTCGATCTGCACGAACTGCACGTGGTTGCGACGCCATAGGGGCTCGAAGAGTTCGTTGGCGAAACGTAGCGCCAGAATATTTTCGATCGATTCCTTACCCAAGTAGTGGTCGATACGAAACACTTGGGACTCTTCGAAATACTCGGTAATCTCTCGATTGAGTTCCTGCGCAGAGGCGAGGTCGACGCCGAAGGGCTTCTCGCAGATGATGCGCGCGTTCTCATTGAGCCCCGTCTCGCCGAGCAGCTTGATGACGGCTCGCATGGCGCCAGGGGGAATAGCGAGGTGGTAGAGGCGACGTACGTTGCCCCCGATCTCCGCTTCGGCTCGCTCGACGACCGAGACGAGACCGCGGGGACCGTCGCCGGGATCGACGGCGAAGGAGAGGTTCTCGGCGAAGTTGTCCCACTCGCTGCCCACGGGCTTGTCGGACGCGAACTCACAGGCCGCGTCGTAGGCGTAGGAGCGGAACTCTTCTTCACTCATTGCGGACTGCGGTCGTGCGCAGCCAATGATGCGGTAGTGCTCGGGCAGCAGTCCGGCGACCGCGAGGTGATAAAGGCCTGGAAGTATCTTGCGTCGAGCGAGGTCGCCCGTGATACCAAAGATCACGATGACGTGGTTCTCGGGGCGCGGCCGTTCGCTCAAAGATTGCTTCATACGCACTTGATCACTTTCCGTTGTGGGAGGTGAGTTTCGTTTGCTCTGTTCATGGACGCAACGCCTGACGGTCGCAGAGCACGAGCGACGCGGCGGCGTCGACGCGTCCCGCTGGAATCGACGTGTCGCCGTCGAGCAACTTCTCGAGCGCGTCGCGCTTGTCCTCGCCGCTGACGAGCCAAAGCAGTTGGTCGGCGTTCGCGAGAGCCGGATACGTCAAGGTCATTCGCCGCGTGTCTTGGTAAGGGTTCGAGAGTGCCACGAGTCGATCGGTCACCTCAAGGACTGGATCGTTGGGCACCAGAGACGCGCAGTGTCCGTCGGATCCAAGTCCCAGGTGCACGACGTCCAGGTGATCCGGAAGTTTCAAGGCGTAGCGACGAGCGGCCTCGTCAAGGTCGTCGTCATTGACCTCCATCGGCTCAATCAGTGCGGTCGTCGACGCGAGCGAGTTGCGAAGGTGGGTGAGATTGCGTTCATCGCTTCCCTCGGGCGCGACGCGTTCATCGACTTGATAGATCGTCGTCTGGTCCCAGGCGACACCCTCGTTCACCAGATCCTTCACCATCAGCCAGGGGCTCTTTCCACCACTGAGGGCCAGTGTGAAGTGGGCGTCGCGAGCCAGAACGTCGCGAGCTCGTTCGGCCACGAAGGCAGCCGCGGCCCGCGCCAGCGTCTCGACGTCGTCGAAGGTTCGTAGTTCATGGCGCACTAGGTGGATTTCTCCACGTGGCCTCCAAAGCCTGCTCGCATGGCAGACAGCACCTTGGCGGTGAATTCGCCCGTACCGCGCGACTCGTAGCGCTGCCACAGTGAAGCCGCGATGACCGGGGCCGGCACCGATTCGTTGATCGCGGCTTCGAGCGTCCATCGACCTTCACCCGAATCCGACACGTGGCCACTGAACTCGGCTAGTTCGGGTGACGTGGCGAGTGCGCTCGCGGTTAGATCGACGAGCCAGGAACTGATGACCGAACCGTGTCGCCACACTTCGGCGACGTCGGCTAAGTCGAAGTCGTAGGTGTAGTACTGCGGCGTTCGAACGGGGGAGGTCTCAGCGTCGGCGACGGCGCCCTTTTTCCCGACGTTGGCGTGCTTGAGGATGCTGAGGCCCTCGGCGATGGCGGCCATCATGCCGTACTCGATGCCGTTGTGCACCATCTTGACGAAGTGCCCAGCTCCATTTGGTCCACAGTGCAAGTACCCCTGATCGGCTGTACTTTTTTTCGCTCGCTCTAGAGTTGGCGCGGCCCCGTCGTGACCGGGCGCGATGGAGGAGAAAAGTGGATCGAGGCGAGCAATGATCTCGTCTTCGCCCCCGATCATCAAGCTGTAACCACGCTCGAGTCCCCATACGCCACCACTCGTGCCACAGTCAACGTAGTGCAGGCCCCGTTTGGTGAGTTCCTTCGCCCGCTCGATGTCGTCTTGGTAAAAGGAATTGCCCCCGTCGATCACGACGTCATCGGGATCGAGGTGCTCGATGAGCTTGGTGAGTGTCGCCTGTGTCACCGCCGCGGGCAGCATGAGCCAAATCGCGCGCGGGACTTTTAGTTTGTCAACGAGATCTTCGAGCGAGGTCGCGCCCTCGACGCCCGGTTGACGTAGCGCACGCACGGCGTCAGCACTGACGTCGTAGACCACGCACTCGTGTCCGTCGTTGACGACACGACGAACGAGGTTCGCACCCATCCGGCCGAGTCCAATCATTCCCAACTGCATTGGCTTAGTCGTGGTCATTGTGTGCTCCATTCTGCTTGAGCGATCGGTAGTGCGCAATGAGCGCGTTCGTTGACGAGTCATGATCGAGCTCGCTCGACGCGCCGTCGGTAAGTTCTGGGATGATCTTGATGCTCAGCGCCTTGCCGAGTTCCACGCCCCACTGATCGAACGAATCGATGTCCCAGATCGCGCCTTGTACGAAGACGGCGTGTTCGTAGAGCGCGACGAGTGATCCCAAGAGTCGCGGAGAGAGTTCTCTCGCCAGGATCACGTTGGAGGGGCGATTACCTTCCATCACTCGATGGGGGAGTGCCCGCTCGCTGGCGCCTTCGGCGCGCAGATCTTGTTCGCTCTTTCCAAAGGCCAGTGCCTCGGCTTGGGCAAAGATATTGGACATCAAGATGTCGTGATGATCGCCGAGTGGATTGAGGCTCGTGGCGAAACCAATCAAGTCAACGGGGACGATGGTGGTGCCCTGGTGGAGAAGTTGATAAAAACTGTGCTGGCCGTTCGTGCCCGGCTCGCCCCAGTAGACGGGACCGGTGAGATAACTCACGTGCTCGCCTTCGATGGTGACGTGCTTGCCGTTGGATTCCATGGTGAGTTGTTGTAAGTACGCCGGTAGGCGATGAAGGTACTGGTCGTAGGGCATCACGCCAATGGTCGGGTAGCCCAGAAAGTTGGCGTTCCACAGCGCGAGTAGCCCCATCAACATCGGAAGATTTTCTTCGAAGGGCGCGGTACGAAAGTGTTGGTCCATGGCGTGAAAGCCATCGAGCAACTCGTCGAACTGCGTTGGACCAATCGCGAGCATTGTCGAAAGTCCGATAGCGCTCTCCATTGAGTAGCGCCCACCAACCCAGTCCCAGAACTCGAACATGTTCGCGACGTCAATGCCAAAGTCGGCCACGCGCTCGGCGTTCGTGGACACCGCGACGAAGTGCTTAGCGACGGCTGCGTCGTCGCCGAGTCGTTCCACGAGCCACGCTCGTGCGGACGTGGCGTTCGTCAGCGTTTCGAGGGTAGTGAAGGTCTTGGAGGAGATGATGAAAAGAGTCTCCTCGGCGTCGAGGTCGCGCACCGCTTCGACGAAGTCCGTGGCGTCGACGTTCGAGACGAAGCGAAACACGAGGTCTCGTCGAGAGAAGTGGCGAAGGGCTTCGTAGGCCATCACCGGTCCGAGATCCGATCCGCCGATGCCGATGTTGACGATGTTCTTGATTGGCTTGTTGGTGTGGCCCCGCCACTGACCCTCGCGCACTCGTTGCGCGAAATCCCGCATGCGCGCTAGTACGTCGTGCACTTGGGCGACGACGTCCGTGCCGTCAACTACGAGGCTTGTTTCCTTGGGCATTCGAAGCGCGACGTGAAGCACCGCGCGGTCTTCGGAGACGTTGACGTGACGCCCTTCAAACATCGCGTCACGACGCGCCGCGACGTTGGATTCTTGGACCAATTGGGCGAATAGCGCCATTGTCTCAGCGTCAATGAGATTCTTGGAAAAGTCGAGGTAGAGACCCTCGGTTTCAACGTGGAAACGAGTCCCGCGGCTCGGGTCTTCGGAGAAAAGCTCGCGCAAATGTCGAGATTTCATCTGGCGAGCGTGTGCCGCGAGAGCCTTCCACGCTGGACGTTGAGGCAGAGGTTGCGTCGTTGAAGATCTCATGAACTCAACGCACAACTTAGCGTCGGGGAGAAACGAGGTGAACAGCGAGGAGTCACCCGCGCCATTGGCGTGTCGCGACGCCCGATGATGACAGGTTTACGCCACAAGTGCGGTCGCAGCAGCGCTAGGCGCTCTGTAGTTCACGCTCGTCGAGGAACGCCCACCACCCCTCGCTCATCGTCGGGTGCGCTACGTCATGGGGCGTCGCGCAGAAGCAACGAAGTCATCGTGGCGACGTTCTAGAGACGGGTAGTTGTCCACCTCGAACCAGCGGGACATAACGGAGTGGCCCTTTTGGTGGAAAGGTAGACTGGCACGTGGCCGCATCGAATCCCCCTTCTCGCCGAG
>DAIQOO010000042.1:1432-5825 GCA_036787845.1 Acidimicrobiales bacterium | reverse complement strand
TTTGGTGGAAAGGTAGACTGGCACGTGGCCGCATCGAATCCCCCTTCTCGCCGAGCGCCGCAGGGGCGAAAGCCAACTGGTGCGGGGCGCCCCTCTTCAACGTCACGAACCCCACAGCGAGGCCCCAAGGGCGCTTCTGGTCAGGCTAAATCCTCTTCGTATCGCGGGCGCCCCGACGGGCCCGAGCGACGTGAGCGTCCCCGACGCGACACTTCGTCATCGAGCGAGTCGCCACGACCCTACGAGCGGCGTTCGAAGAGCAGCGACGCTCGACCAACGTCGAGGGGTGTCTCGAGCGCCAAGAGGACGTCGCGAACTGGCGAGTTTGCAACAAAGAGTCACCGCGACGACGACTCCCGCCCGCTGCGAGAACCTCGCCCCTATCAAAAGTCGAGGGACGGCGCTAGTGGTGGACCTTCACGACCACCCCGACGTCCCGGCGCCGCGAGCGCTCGGCCCAGTAGGGACGCTCACGACGACGCACGTCCCTCCAGAGATCCGCGGCCGTACCGCGAGTCGAGTGCGGGTACGTCGTCGCGTCGCCCGTCGTCGCCTCGAGGTTCCTCGTCGAGGTCCGGTGGTCCGTCGCGCTACGGCTCGGCGCGCTCACCAGCACCCTTAACGCCCGAGCAGCGTAAACGCCAAGAAGCCGGCGAACGCGCGAAGCAAAAGGGATGGGGGAGCGTCGCTCGAAAGGGTGCAATCAATATCACGAGTACTGGCCAAGAGCTCGGTGACGCGAAGAGTCGCGCTCGTACGCCCGACCCGATGACTTCGTGGGAGGAACATGAGCGCCCCGCGACGCGCACGTCGGAACCTGCCAAAACGAGGAATCGAGCCAAGTACGCCTTGCCAGGCGACGTCGCGGCGGACGTACGAAAGGCGTTCATCGGCACGACGTACATGCGCGAGAAGATGGTCGTGACGCTCACTAGAGCCGCCGAAGCGTACGACCGCAAGCGCTACGAAGAGGCGCTGCGCCTCGGTCGCGTGGTCGCTGACGCGACGCCGGGCGTGGCCGCGGTGCGAGAGCTCACTGGACTGGGCGCCTACCGTGCGGAACGTTGGGCCATGGCAAAGATCCATTTGCGCGCGTACTTCACGATTACTGGAAATCCCGAGCACTTGCCCCTGGTCATGGACGCGGACCGAGCCAATCATCGTTATCGAGCCGTCGAAAAGACGTTCGATGAACTCCTAGAAAACGAGCCCACCGCCGAAGTACTCGCCGAGGGCCGCATCGTTATGGCGGCGACCTGGGCCGATCAACGACGCTACGACGAAGCGATTGAACTTCTGACCAAGGCGGGCGCCACGAAACTGCTGCGCAACCCGTCGTTTCGTCACGTGCGCCTCTGGTACACCCTCGCTGACGTCTACGACCGAGCGGGCGACTTAACCTCGGCCCGTGAGCTGTTTTCACGAGTCGTCATAGCGGAACCTGACGCCTACGACGCAGCTGATCGAGTCGTCGAACTCGGCGCGACGGTACCGCGCAAAAATCGAAAGCGTCGAGTGACGCCTACGTCAAAGAAGAAGATCGATTAACTCAGCGCAGCCATGGCCGCGGCGAAGGCAATGGCCGGACCTCGCGTGTCGCCTACGAGTCCGACTTGCATCTTGTTCATCATGTAGGCGACCGTCAGGTTGATGTCCTGGTCCATGATGATCACTGATCCACCAAAGCCACCCCAGTAACAGCTGCGAGGCCCTATGGGGACGTCGCTGCTCGCGAGTCCGTAACCCAAGCCAAAGTTCATGTCGAGTTTCAGTACCTGGTCGACGCCACTTGTTTGGACCTCAAAGATTCGATCGCCCGTCTTCTCGCTGAAAAAACGATGGCCCTCGGCGTGACCGTTGTTGGTGATGATCTGCTGAATGAGGGCAACGGAACGTGCGTTGCCGTGACCGTTGGCCGCTGGAATCTCTGCCGCTCGCCACCAGCGTTGGTGGGGAGCACTCGCGCTAATGGCTGGTGAGGACAACGTTCGGTACATGATCGAGTCTCGATCCGGGGGTAAAAGCTCTACGTCCACGGGCGGAATCACGTAACTCACACGGTGCTCTTCGGACTCGGGCAGACCTATGTAGAAGTCCGCGCCGAGGACGTCGGCGACTTCGCTCTTGAAGAACTGTCCAATCGACGTTCCGGTTACGCGGCGAACGACTTCACCAATGAGATAACCCTGGGTCAGGGCGTGATAGCCAGATTTCGAGCGGTCATCCCACCAGGGCGGTTGCGCGGCCAGGTCCTCGACGCAGCGATTCCAATCCGCCAGGTCCTCTGACTGGATTGCCGGGCTAAAGCCCGAAAGTCCCGCGGTGTGATTCATCAGGTGTCGAACTTCGATATTGCCCTTGCCCTGCGCGGCGAACTCAGGCCAATACGAGGCGACTTTCTCGTTGAAGTCGAGTTCGCCTCGGTCGTAGAGCATCAGTGCGACGAGAAACGTCATCGTCTTCGTGGTCGACCAGACGTTGACGAGGGTGTCGCGCTCCCACGGCGCACTCCTGTCCTCGCTGGTGAAACCACCCCAAATGTCGCACACCAGCTCTTCGTGGTGGTAGACGGCTACCGACGCGCCGACGTCATCGCCGTTGGCGAGGCTTGTCTCTAGTCGCTCTCGAAGTACGTCAAACTTTGGACTTGTTGTTCCTTGAACGAGCGCCATTTCACCCCACTGACTCGACTGAACGAGACTCTATTACCGATTTACGTCAAGAGGTCAGACCCGTAAGTCCAACCATCGAGCGGGCGTGTTCAATTTCACCCATGTGGCGAAGGGCGTGTTGATAGATCCAACACTCAAGGGCGTCACTTCGTGTAATGCCGGCCTCGCCGCCTACGCGCGCCGAGAACGTGTTGGCGATCGCGGCGCCATAAGGCGCGTGGACGAGGACGTCGTTGAAGGTGGAGGGCTCAATGGTGGCGACGTACGCTTCGCTAGCGCTAAAGACCAAGCCCTGGAAGTCGCGAAATGCGCCGTAGTCAGCGATGCGCTGGTGCATCATCTCCTCGACGCTCTTTTCTTTCCCGTGGTCCTCAACGCCTAGTCCTATGCGCGTCGCCCACGCGTCGTCAAAGAGTGGCGACGGTCCGCCGGTAAAGGCCAGACTCCCGTCTTCGATGAGGACCTGATGAACGAGTGAAAAAGCGATGGGTAGCGTCGTTGGTTGTGAGACCGTGTTCACCTGTTCCAACGTCATTGTCGCGCACGCGTCGTAGTAGAGAGAGTGCACCGCCGCCAGTCGACGCACCAACGACGAGCGGTAGTCGAGGTCCATGGCGCCACCTTATCTACCCGAGAGTAGAAAACAGTGGCCTCGCGGCGACGCTAACTCCCACAAAGCCACACGGAACAACGCTGTAGGATTTTGACATGGACATTGCCGCTCTTCTAGGTGACGACGCCGCCTTACTGCTCGATCATCAGGCCACCGCGTTTCCCAAGGAGATGCTCACACTTCCCGGTCCCACGTTTCTCTCTGACGTGTTCACGTGGAGTGACCGCTCACCAACAGTGCTGCGCAATCTTGGAACGCTCTACAACCACGGGCGCCTCGCCGGCACGGGGTACGTGTCAATCCTGCCCGTGGACCAGGGGATTGAGCATTCGGCGGCGGCCAGTTTTGCTCCAAACCCCGAGTACTTCGACCCCGCGCGACTGTGCGATTTGGCCGTTGCTGGGGATTGCAACGCCATCGCCACGACGCTCGGCACTTTGGGAATCGTGTCGCGTCGTTACGTGCAGCGCATCCCCTTCATTGTCAAGCTCAATCACAATGACCTCCTGCGCTACCCCAACACGTTCGACCAACAGCTCTTCGCCTCAGTCCGTCAGGCATCGGACCTAGGAGCGGTGGGGGTCGGGGCGACCGTGTACTTCGGCTCCGAAGGTTCCGTGCACCAGATTGAAGAGGTCCGCGTCGCCTTCGCCGAAGCGCACCGCCTAGGACTCTTCACCGTGTTGTGGTGCTACCTACGCAACGACGCCTTCGTGACGGGAGGCGTGGACTATCACCTGAGCGCCGACTTGACGGGCCAGGCGAATCACCTTGGTGTCACGATCGAAGCGGACATCGTCAAGCAAAAGCAACCAATCAATAATGGGGGTTATACCGCCGTCAAGTTTGGCAAAACCGATCCGCGGGTTTATTCCGAGTTGACCACCGATAATCCAATCGATCTCACGCGCTGGCAGGTAGTGAACTGTTACGCCGGGCGCATTGGTCTCATTAACTCAGGTGGCGAATCGAAGGGCGACAACGACCTCGCCGGTGCGGTACGTACCGCGGTGATCAACAAGCGCGCCGGCGGTCAAGGGCTGATCGTTGGTCGCAAAGCGTTCCAGCGTCCCCTTGACGAAGGGGCCGCACTCGTGCACGCCGTGCA
>DAIQOO010000042.1:0-1332 GCA_036787845.1 Acidimicrobiales bacterium | reverse complement strand
CGGTGGCGTGCCGTGGTGGTTCGCGCTGTTGACCTTGGCGCGAGAGCTCATCGTGTCGGTCGTGACCTTGGGGTTGGCCGCCTTGGGCGCCGCGCGCATCAACGTGCTCTGGTGGGGGAAAGCTTCGACGTTTGCCCTGATGGTGAGCTTTCCTCTCTTCTTGCTGACGTCAAATCCCCACCACCACCCACTCGAAGTCTGGCAACACGACGTTCGTATCGCGAGTTGGATCATCGGCGCGTTCGGCCTCGCTTTGTCGTGGTTCGTGCTGGTGGGTTATGTCGGTCCCGCTCGTACAGCCCTTCGGGCTGGGCGTGGCGCTCGGCGAATCTTGTAAGTTGGCTCGCATGAAGATACCGAGCGAACTTCGATACTCCAATGATCACGAATGGGCCAGGAGTGAGGGTGAACACGTGCGCGTTGGTATCACCGACTACGCCCAAGACGCCCTCGGTGACGTGGTGTTCGTCGACTTACCCAAGGTGGGCGCGCAGGTGAGCGTCGGCGGCGTGCTCGGCGAAGTGGAGTCCACCAAGTCGGTCTCGGAGATCTACGCTCCGGTCTCGGGAACGGTATCGGCGGTCAATGAGACGCTTCGCACGTCGCCCGAATTCATCAACGCTGACCCGTACGGCACGGGCTGGATCTGTGAGATCTCGACAACGTCGAGCAGCGACTTTGACGCTCTTCTCGACGCGACCGGGTACGAGGCGCTCACGACTCATTAGCTCCGACGGCTCTTTTGAAAGTTCACTAGTGTGAGTCGAATGAACTGCCGTCGCTGTGGGGAAATCCTTAACGCCAACGCGAACTTTTGTTGGTCGTGTGGCGCTCCACAACACGACGCGACGTCACCCGAAACGATCGCGGTACCCGTCGTGAGTACGCCCGACGCAATGCACCCCGACGCAAATCGCGGACCGCAAGGTGCGCACAGCGACGAACTGGTGATAGCCGCGGGACCACAGGCGGGTACGAGAATCGAACTCGGCGGCGACGTGACGACGGCGGGACGACATGAAGCGAGCGATCTCTTGCTCGATGACGTGTCGGTGTCGCGTCACCACGCCGTCTTCACTCGCACGGCGAGCGGGCGAGTGACTTTGCGTGACCTCAACTCACTTAACGGCACCTACGTAAATGGTCGAAGGGTCGAAGAGACGACGTTGCACTCGGCGGACGAAGTGCAGATTGGTAAATTTAAACTGGTCTTCTGGGAGGCAACTCAATGAACGTCAATCAGGGCGTCATGCGCATTGGCGAAGTCCACGCGCAACTGCGAAAGGTCTTTCCCGACGTGGAGTTGTCGAAGATTCGTTACTACGAAGACAA
>DAIQOO010000304.1:0-1025 GCA_036787845.1 Acidimicrobiales bacterium | reverse complement strand
ACGACTGGTTCGCGCGACTGGCGGCCTTTGACGTCATCGCCAACAACGCCGATCGAAAGGCCGGGCACGTGCTGTATGACGAAACGCGACTTTGGGCGATTGACAACGGACTGTGCTTTCACGAAGAGGACAAGCTTCGCACCGTCATCTGGGAGTACGCGGGGCTCGCCGTCGAAGCACGACTACTCGAACGCATCGACCGCTTCGCTAGAGGCGACACGGGCGACGTCGACACGTGGCTGAGCCCCAGTGAACTTGCGCTCGCGCAATTGCGCGCGCACGGTCTCGTCGAGAACGCGCTCTACCCCCAACCAGACGAGGCCTCGGACTGGCCGCCCTACCCCTGGCCACTCATTTAGGGCACCTCCAGCCGTGTGGTTGAGTGGTGAGTAGATACGTACACGATTGTGCGCGAAAACCTAACAACATCTTTCGCCTACACGCGAGATGTCCAATGTGAGGCTTTGGGTGAATCGTCACCAACGCCAAGGGGAATCGATCATGCACAAGTGGTGGGAGTGGTGGACGGCACGACCAGACAAAAACCAACGGTTGATGACCGGAGCGTTATTGATAGCTGCAATATTGCTGCAGTTCTTCCCTCCCGACGCCAGCAAACTGCGCGGCGTTGGATTCGGATTAGGGATGGGCGTCCTCTTTATGACCGGCATTTGGCGACCAGGGTCACGTTAAGTGCAGCGAGGACCTTCTTCAAGATCGAAGAGGGCTGTCTTGTAACTACTCACTCACGCGTGGCGCGAGCTCGCTCTCGTACACCGGAGTTCCCGATTCAAGAAGAAATAAAGTCAGCAGACTACCGACCGCAAAGAATCCGGCCGACCACCAAAAGGCCACCGAGAAACCGTGCAGCGTCGCGTTTCGTTGTCCTTGGACAACATTGCCCTTCGCGCTAGCCAACGCGCGAACACTCACGGTGACGGCAATCGTGTTCAACACGGCTGCACCGAGCGAGCCGCCGATCTGTTGGGTCGTGTTCACCATCGCCGACGCCGCGCCCGCGTCGC
>DAIQOO010000041.1:3350-13745 GCA_036787845.1 Acidimicrobiales bacterium | reverse complement strand
GTTGGCCGACTCTCGAGTTTGGTGAGGTTGATGTCGCGCGCCGCGAAACGACCCAAAATCCCGTACAGCGAACCCGGGCGATCGGCGTCTTGGAAACAGACGATGGTCGTGCGGTCGTGACCCGTTGGCGCGGCGACCGCTTCTCTGCCAACTACGACAAATCGTGTCGCGTTCTCAGGGTGATCTTCTATATCCGCGGCTAGGACCTCAAGCCCAAAGAGTGTCGCGGCTAGAGAGGATCCAACCGCACCCCAGGGCTCACTCGACCCCGCTACGTCGCGCGCGGCCTGCGAGGTCGAGGTGGTCTGCTCGGTGGCGAGTCGGCGTTCGTGAAGGAAAGTACGCACTTGAGCCAACGCGTGGACGTAGCTGCGCACGCTCGTGATTTCGTCCAACGTCACCCCTGGACGAGCGAGAAGGTGCAGATGAATCGGCAGCACGATCTCTTGAAGGATCACCAGCTCGTGGTTAAACACCAGCCCGTCGATCGTCGCCGACACGGTGCCTTCGAGCGCGTTCTCCAACGGCACGAGGCCCTGGTCGAGCGACGCGTCAGCGACGGCACCGAGCAGTTCCTCGAGCGAGGCGTAGGCCACGGGCTGGACGTCGGCGAGCGTTAAGACGGCCTCGTGCGAGAACGATCCCTCGGGTCCGAGGTAGCCAACACGGGCGTTTGCCATGACGGGATGTTACTTCGCGACGCGAAAAGCCCCTTTTATCTCCTGTTTCTGGCCCTCGCGTGAGTGCGTACGATAGCAAGGGACCAAAATCGAAAGGTTGTGCAATGGGGCACGAAATGTTTGACTACGACGCCGAGTTCGGCGACGCCGTCTTTGACTACTGCCGCGATCGACTTTCGATGGATCCTGTGCCCCTCGACTTCGGCAGTCTCATGCCAATCGCGGATGAATCCATGGCTGGTCTCATCCGACCCGAGGGCCGAGCGTCCAACGACGTCCTCGAATTCTTTCGCACGACGCTCGCGCCGGCCGTCGTGTCCATCGACTCACCAGGATTTCTCGCGTTCATCCCCAACGCCCCTACCAAGAATTCACTCCTCTTTGACATGGTGGTCGCTTGTTCAGGGCTAAACGGCACAAGTTGGCTCGAGTCCAGCGGCGTCGTCGTCGCGGAGAACCAGGCGCTCACCTATCTCGCTGACCTTGCGGGATTGCCGAGTGGCTCCGGCGGTGCGTTCGTGTCAGGTGGATCGATTGGGAATCTCTCGAGTCTGACGGTCGGCCGTGACGTGGGACGTGCTCGTCGTCCCGAGATCGACCCTCACGAGGTTCGCTTCGCTATCTCCGAAGACGCACACTCGAGTATCGGTAATGCCCTGCACGTCCTGGACATCGCGACCTTGAGCGTCAAAACCGATGACCACCGATTTACCCGTGAAGCTCTCGAAGCGGCCCTGGCCAACGATCCCCATCCCGAGAACATCATCGGCGTCGTTGCGACGGCCGGTACCACAAACGCCGGGATCATTGACGATCTCGAAGGGCTCGGAAGTTTCGCGCGCGAAAACGATCTCTGGTTTCACATCGACGGTGCGTACGGCGGCGCCGCTATCTTCTCGCCCACGCATCGTCACCTCTTCAAAGGCATCCGCCACGCCGATAGCTTCATCGTGGATCCGCACAAGTGGCTCTTCGCGCCCCTTGACTGTTGCGCGCTGATCTATCGCAACCCGACGGTGGCGCGAAAGGTACTCGCCCAACAAGCGAGTTACCTCGACGTCTTGCACGAGGGTACTGACGAGAACTACGACTGGAACCCATCGGATTTTGGCATTCACCTCTCGCGCCGTGCCAGGGGACTTCCCTTCTGGTTTTCCCTCGTCACGAACGGCACCGCGGCCTACGAGTCGGCCGTGCAGTGCGCCATCGATCTAGCCCAGCGCACCCAAGAGTTAATCAACGAGAGCGACTACCTCGAGATGGTTCGACCGTCGAGTCTCTCGATCGTGCTCTTTCGTCGAAGGGGCTGGAGCGCCGAGCGCTACAACGAGTGGAGTCACGAGTTGCTACGCCGCCAGATCGCCTTCGTGACACCGACGAAATGGGAGGGCGAGGCGGTGGGACGAATTGCGTTCTTGCACCCGAACACGAGCGAAGCGCTGGTGCGTGAAATTCTCGAGTCGATGCGCGACTAACGAGGGCCCAGCAAGGGATCGCTCGGCGTGCGGACGCTCTCACCACGCGCACGTCGCGCTCGCCACGCCACCCCGCCGAGCGCTTCGAGCACCAGACGATTTCCTAAGTACGCCGTGATTTCAGCGTGGTCGTAGGGCGGCGAGACTTCTACGATGTCGATACCCGCAAGAGGAACACGCATCGCAATGTTGCGAACGGCGTCGAGCAACTGACGACTCGACAATCCACCGGGTTCGGGCGTACCCGTGCCCGGCGCCGAGCCAGGGTCCACGACGTCAACGTCGACGGACAAGAACACGGCGTCACAGTCACGAAGGGCGATCTCGATCGCCTCGTCCACCACGACGTCCAAACCGCGCTCGACGATCTCGCTCATCTCGAACGATCGCATGCCCTGCTCGGCCATCCAGCGCAACGTCTCGGGCTCGGGCCAGTAACCGCGAAGCCCGATCTGCAAGAAACGGTCCCCTCGACAAGCGCCCGACTCGATGAGCCGGCGCATCGGAGTTCCATGGCCGTACAGCGAACCCATCTGACTTTGACCAGTGTCGGCGTGCGCGTCGAAGTGAATCACTGACACCCGTCCCCAACCGACGTGACCTGCGACGCCCGTCACGTCGGGCAAGGCAATTGTGTGATCGCCCCCGAGAATGACCGGGATAACCCCCGCGCCCGCAACGATCGTCACGCGCTCTTCAAGGGCGCGCAGCGATCGTTCGGTGTCACCCGAGGGCATCTCCACGTCGCCAAGGTCAACGACGCCAAGGTCAATAAGCGGATCAACCCCGAGCGCAAGACTCGGACGCATCCCGTCGTGGGGAAGGTAGTCCGTCGTTCGCATCGCTTGGGGCCCGAAGCGACATCCCGGACGATGCGACGTGCCGCCATCAAAAGGGGCGCCAATAATCGCGGCCCTGGCGTTCTTCCACTGCGCGACGTCGTCGGGATCGGCGCTCGGCACGCCCAAGAACGTGGCGTCGGGCCCGTAGAGATTACCGATTCGCGTCATGATCCTCGATTCTAGAAACCATGGGTCCTCTACTCGAAGGCCTTGGCGAGCGTGCTCGCCAACTCATCAAGGTGTCGCACAAATATAGAGATGTGCCCCTCGTTGGGAAGATGCAGCGACGTCGCGGTGGGAAGGTGGCTCGCCAACCATTCGCCGTGCGTGGGTGGCACCATCAGGTCTTGGTCGCCGTACCAAATGGCGACGGGGACACTGATCGTTGTGGGATCGAAACCCCATGGAGTTAAGAACGCCCGATCATCGTCGTAGAAACCTCGCCATCCGTTGGAGAGCCCGTGCGCAATCGCCTTTGCGTGCTCGTCACGCGTTTTTTCGTTCGCGAGCACTTCTTTGTCGGCGTCGCTCAAGAGTCCACCAAAGAGCTCGATTATGTTGTCCGCGTTCGCTCCGGCGAACCGCTCGCCCGCCTCGGCGATGTGCGCCTCGTACGCCGGACCGCCCTCTTTCGCTAACTCGAACTCTTCGACGTTCTCTGGGCCCATGCCGGCGGTCCAATCAAAGTCCACGAACACGTCGACGACGCCAGCGATTGACACCGCACTCAAGCACCGTGGCACGTCCATCGCCGCGCACGCCAGTGCGTGTGGTCCGCCTCCCGACCAACCCACGACGGCGTAGGTATCGCGCTCGAGGTGGTCGAGCGCTGTGGTGACGTCGCCAACAACAGAAGCGACGCTACGTCCCTCTAAGCGACTCGATCGTCCGTACCCCGCTCGAGACGACGTCACAAAGAAGAAGTTTTCTCGCTCAAGGAGCGGTTCGAACGCCTTCAGCATCAGGGACGATCCGGGCGAACCGTGATGAAAGACCACCGTATGTCCGCTGGGATCACCCAGCGTCGCCACTTCGAGAACACGCCCGTCCGGACAAGTAACCAACAACTCGCGTAGTTCCATCGCTCTCCTCGTCGAACCGTATCCACCCTAGGCTCCCCCCATGGCGCCAGGTCGACGAGTGAGCGCTACGCGGATAATTCCAGCACTGGCGTTTGAGATCTTCAATCTCCTCGCCAATCCTTACGAGCATCCTCGATTCGACGGTTCCGGTTCAGTGAAGGAAGTGAACGAGGTTCTGGAGCGTGGTTTCCTTGGCGCGAAATTCGCCATGACGATGAAGATCGGACTTTCGTACTTCACGAAAAATGTCGTCGTGGCGTTCGACGAGAACGCGTCAATCGCGTGGCATCACTTCGCCAAGTCCGTTTGGCGCTACGACCTCGAAGCTGTTCCTGGTGGCACCAACGCGACTGAGTCGTTCAACTACGACCAGCCCTGGGCCTTTCTCATTGTCTGGTTGGGTTTTCCCGAGAAGAATCGTCGGGCTATGGAAGCCTCACTCGAGCGACTCGAACGACTCGTTACTTCTTGACCGAGAGCACCGAGCCGGTGTTCAACAACTCCACCCACGTCTGACCTGGCGTCAACGTGATGGTCGCGCCCTTGGCGTTCTTGTACTGGATCACGTCGGATGCTGACGAACCACGTGACCACGTGCCCGTGATCTCGCGACCGCCGCTAAAGATTGCCACCGTGCCCGAACCCTGAAGATTGCCGTAGGAGTTTTCCGTGCCGATGCCGTTGACGTAGTTAATGAACATCACGATCACGTTCTTTGGCGATTCGCGCACTCCCGTTCCCGTGATGTCGGACTGCCCGAAGAGCGTTCGGTCCCACGAAAGCGTGGTCGCGTCCCAGGTCCAAGAGACGGGATAGTAACTCGGAAACGGCACCACGAAGCTCGACACCGTGGTGCCCGTTGGCTTGGCGTTGCTCGCGTGGTACGAAAAGAGCACGGGAGGCGGCGTCGGTGATCCCTTAAACGCGAAGAGCTGTGGTGCTCGAGCGTAGAGATTGTGGGGCGCTACACGCGTGGGGTCACGGAACATGGCGGTACCGGCGGAACTTTCGTCGATGAGCTTGACCGGTGCCGTAGAGATGCTGTTGACCGCGTACGCCGCGCCGCCGGAGTAGGCAAAGATGCCACCCAGCGGCCAGACCACCTGCGTGTCAGTGGGGCGCACCGAGCGAACAGGACCGACCTTGGCGGGAGCGATGGAGTTGAAGATTGCGGCGAGTCGCGTGATGCCACCGTTCACGATCTCCTCGTAGACGACGTCCGCCTGGTCGACACCCCACTGGGGCAGCGCCTCGGGCGTGTTTTCGATCTTGATAGTTAACGCCGGGCGCGTGAGTGCGGTACTCGACGCGGCATTTCTAATCCCCGTCAAGGGCGCGACGGGATACGTAGACGTGGTCGTCGTCAGCACGGGGGGTGTCGAGTTTTTGTGCCTGAAGAACAGGGCACCCGCCCCAATGATGACGACCGCCAAGATGAGATAGAGAGACTTTCGCATTTAACAAACTTACTCAACACGTATGTTGGTCGAGGTCACTTAGGCCTCGTCGACCAAAGATTTCACGATAACGGTGTGCGGTAACAGCGTCTCGGCACTCAAATGTTCGGTCCCTTTCAAAATCGTCCATCCCGTTGCTCGATAAAAACCGAGCGCGGTGTCGCGCGCGTTCGCCCATAGTTGACGCACGCCGAGTGCCGCGAGTGTCTCCGCGGCCTCAGTCAACACGAGAGCGCCGTAACCCGAACCTTGCTGTTGAGCGTCCGTCGCCATGTAGCGCAGCTGGTACGTCCCGAGATGATCCCCCAGTGTCGACGTCGAAAGAAAGAACGAGGCACTCACGACGAGACGATCGTCGAGAAATCCGCCGAAGTGAAACGACGTGGGATCGTCGTCGCGAGGATCGGCGACGGTCTTGGAGGAATCGTTACCGCGCAGGACTCTGCGACGAAGTTCGTAGAGCGACGCCGCGTTGACGCGCGTCACTCGAAACTCAGGACTCGACAAGTGAACGTCTCATCGTCAGCAGCTCGAGACGAGGGTCTCTGGTCATCGTAAAGTGCTTGCCCGTGAACTCAAAGCCCAACTTCTCGTAGAACGCGCGTGCTCGAGAGATCGTCGAGGTGACGTGCAGGTACAGCTCAGTCGCGCCCTCGCTCCTCGCCCACTCGAAGACGGCGTCAACGAGTTGCATCGCGACGCCGCTGCCCCTCGCTGAGGGCGTCACGTACATTCCGTACATCCAGTGGGTGCCCGGGTGCTGATCGTTCAGGCCGCCCGAAATCATTCCCATCACCTCTCCGTCGCGCTCGCTCAAGAAGTAACACCGTTGCGCGGCCATTGTCCGCCAGCGATCGTCAGAAAATCCCAGGGAGTCCTCATACGTCGAGCCAAAGGCGTCGGGTGTGTCGCAGAGTGCTTCGAGACGAATAGAGCGAAGACTTACCCAGTCGTCTTGATTGGCGCGACGCACGACATAGGAAACGTCACTCACCGTGCCTACCTGGCGAAAAGTCGAAGGACGCGGTCATTCCTCCATTGTCTCATGGACCAGCCACGTCGCCTTCAGGGGCCAGCGATGAAGGTAACTCCTCGCGGCGCTGTAGCCGAGCGGAGTAAATAGAGTACCCATCGATTTGGCGCACCAAAAAGGTGGCAATGACGGTGGCGCTCATCATCGGAATCATGATCGAGAAACCACCGTGGGTGAGTTCGAGTACCAACACGAGTCCAACTAGTGGCGCCTGCATCGACGCGCCGATCATGGCGGCCGCGCCAATGAGGGCAAAGGCACCGATTGGCGCGCCGGGCCACAGGTGCGTCCACGCCAGACCCAAGAAGCCCCCCAACACCGCGCCGGTCGCCAATAACGGTGTGAAGACACCGCCCGCCGCGCCGCTCCCGAGCGTCAACGCTGTGACGAGGGGTTTCAGGGCAAAGAGCGCGAAGAGTACGCCGATGCCACCGGCCCCAAGAAACGCCTCGTGGGCCATGTCCTTACCGTTGCCAAAAAGTTGCGGGTACCACAGACCCAGAACGCCTACTACCAAGAACGCGAGCGGCATCACCCAAAGAATGTGCAGGCCCTTCGCCCGATGATGCGAAACCCAGCCAATGAGACGAATGTAGAAGACCGCGAGAAGTCCAATGACGACGCCAGCAAAGAGCGACCACACCATCAACGACGTACTGAAGCGGTAGTTGGGAATGTCGACGTACGTCGCGCCGCTCGGAAGGTAGATCCACGCCACCGCCGTCGCGATGAAGGACGTCGCGAGCGCGGGAAACACGACGGGCAAGGCAAAACTGCCAAAGAGCACTTCGGCGGTGAACAGTGCGCCACCGAGAGGCACGTTGTAGACCGCGGCGAGGCCGGCCCCACCACCACAGGCCACGAGCAAGCGCTTCTGGGCTGGGGAGAGATTGAACCAGCGCGAAATGACGCTGCCCGACGCGCCGCCCATCAGTTTCGGCGCGGCTTCTCGACCGATGGAGGCACCAAGGCCAATGACTACCTCGGAGACGACCGACGTCAACAGGCTTCGTCGCGGCGACAGGTCACCCGTTCCGTTCCACACGGCTTCGTCAATCTCAGATTTTTCGTTCTTTAGAAATCGCCGGATGAGATACCACGACACCGCACCGATGACGCCAGCGATCACGAGTGAGGCGATTCTGCGCTCTCCCGAGGCCGACGCGACAGCGTCTTGATAACTGCCCGAGTGGTAGTGAAAGGCCAGTCGCTCGGCGATGGCCAGAATCCACATCAAGAGATCACCGAAGAGGCCTGTCGCGACACCGGTTAGAACGACCGCGAGCCAGAACCGCAGAGTGAGCTTCGCGGCACCGTCGTGTGTGACGTTGGGCTGTTCCATCGCGCCACGACCAGAAGCGATCCTGCGCTTAATCAATGGTTGAGGGTCACGCTGGCGTTCACTCTCGCCGCTTGATTTCGCCACGCTCACCCTCACCTTGGCCAAAGAACTTCCATCGTAGTCGTGGCCAACTATTTCTTTAGAAGCCACAATCTCGATAATGTCACTAGAAGTAGTGACATGTCCATCAAGCCACGACGACTACTCGTACGTGAGATTCAACGGTCCCTCACCGATGTCGCTATCACCGTCAGACGCCCCTCGACTCTTTCGTGGAAAGAACGACGACCACGACATCCGACTTCTGCCGACGAGTGCGTGCGAGAGCGGCGTGCGGGCGAACAACGCGCTGAACAGCCACCCGACCAGGTACGCGAAGGTCACGGCAAAGAGCGCCGCCACGAGCCACGGTACGTGAGCAAGGATTCCCCACTCGAGTGTCCAGCGATGCAGGAACAGTATCCAGACGATCTGTGAGAGATAGATGCCGTACGCCGCCTCTGAACCCGAGTGCACGATGGCTCTCGTGCGCTCGCTGCGCAATGGACTGACGAGGTGGACACCCAACAGGTACACCGCCATGATTGCTCCAACGTCAAAGGGAACCATCATCGATGAGAACGGATCACCCCCGGGAACCAGGTACTTGGGCACGTTGACGCCGTGGCGATAGAGGTACTCGAGCGTGAGGGGCACGACGGCAAAGACGACCGTCCAACCAAGGATCGCGCGGCGGTGGCGCACCACCCACGCATGGAACTGTTGGAGATACAACGCCATCACCACGCCGCCAATCAGGTAGAGCGGATACGAGATGAAGAGTCGTGTCTCCACTTTGGAGGGCATATTGAATCCGAACCATCCATGTACCACCGCGTAGGGATAGGCGAGTTGCCACAGCACCGCGCCCACGATGATGCCGACGTGCCACTGAGGGAAACGACGGATAAATCGATAGAGAAACGGAAAGACGACGTAGAACTCTATAAGGACAAGTAGGAAGTACAGGTGGTAGTACCCCGTCGTGAGTTCAACGAGAAATCGGTGCGCGCCCGCAACGCTGAACATCGACGGCAACGGTAATCGGTAGTAGGGAAACGTGGTCGACTTCGTCATCGACGCGATAGGAAAATAGATGATCGTCCAGATCAGGTACGGCAGACCTACGGACATGAATCGGCGCTTCCAATAGGGACGCAACTGCACCGAGTCGCGGTCGCGGTAACTGTACGCCAGCATGCACGCTGACACGAAAAGAAAGGCGTCGCGCGAAAAGTGCGTCAACGTCAGAATTCCCGAGGCCCAAAGGCTCGTCGACAGCGGCGAAAAAAAGATGAGCGCGTGGGTTGAGATGACCGCCGTCTGCTTGATCGGGCGCATCGCGTCCACGTGTTCGAGGCGCTGTCGCGTGCCGCTGGGGATCGTCTCGGGGACTGAGCTCATTACCTTCCTTGGTGTACTACTTAGATTCATACTTCTCTCGACGTGTTCTAGCTAGAGGCGTTCTTCGAAGGCAACGTTGACCTCGCCCTCGCGAAGAAGACCTCTTCGAATCTTGCCGTTCGCGTGGGCGGGCAACGCTGATACGAGTTTGATTTTCGCTGGCCGGTGGGCCTTGGAGAATGAGGCAACCGCGATCTCGCGCACTCGCTGGACGAACTCGGTGGCCAACACCGCAGAATCGAGCATCGCGGAATCGACTGGTTGCACGTAGGCGACCGGTACTTGACCGAACACGTCATCCGCCTCTCCAATCACCGCAATCGCCGCGACACCCTCAATGCTCGCGAGCACGTTCTCGATCTCGAGTGGATAGATCTTCTCTCCGCCCCGGTTGATGACGTCATCTGTTCGCCCCACAATGAAGAGGTACCCGTCCTCGTCGAGGTAGCCAAGATCGCCCGTGCGCAGCCAACCGTCGATATCGAATCGGTCCGCGTACGCGGCACTCTCGTACGCACGAATCACCGTCGGGCCCTTAATTTCAATGTCGCCTACGTCGCCTACTTTCGCCAATGTCGCTTCGTCGAGCGCCACCACGCGCACTTCGGCGCCCACCGCCACACCAACCGAGCCAACCTTTCTCACGCCTTCTAATGGATTGACGCAAATCTGACTTGCGGCTTCGGTCATGCCATACGACTGGATGATCGGTATTTCCGTTAACGCTTCGAACGACTCCAACAGAGACGGCGCGAGCGGCGACGAGGCAGACCGGAGAAAGCGAACGCTGGTCGGCACAATCTCGCCATCGTTCAACGTCGACAGATGTGAAATGATGGCGGGAACCGCGTTGATCCACGTCACTTCGAAGTCATGAATGAGTTTCCAAAATCCAGTTCTATGAAACCGGTCATCGAGCACAAGTGAGGCACCGGCGCACAGCGTCGCCAACAGTCCCACGACTTCAGCGTTGACGTGCCAGAGCGGCAACGGGTTGAATCCGCGATCGTCGACGTCGAGCTGATTGTGGCGAGCAATCAA
>DAIQOO010000041.1:0-3250 GCA_036787845.1 Acidimicrobiales bacterium | reverse complement strand
GCAACGGGTTGAATCCGCGATCGTCGACGTCGAGCTGATTGTGGCGAGCAATCAACGATGCGTTCGTAAGTAGTTGTTCGAGCGACAAGGCCATGATCTTGGGTGTCCCCGTCGTACCGGACGACGAGAGCAGGACCCCACCGCCTGGGTCGCTAGCTGTCGCGTGGATGGTGACAATTATCGATGAAGTGTCGTGACGCTCAACGTTGAGCCAAAGAAGTGACGAGTCCAAGGGCGCGTCGCGGTCAGTAAGTATCGCCGTCACTTCAAGTGCACGAGCACGCTCGAAGACTTGAAACAGATTCACCGTAGTGATCGTTGGATCAAGGGGCGCCACCCAGACGCCAGAGGCGAGGCCGGCCAAAAACCACAGTGAAAACTCAATTGGATTATTGAGTAGAAGTCCCACTCGGCTCCCGGGCTCGAATCCAAATGACGTCAGTTGTTGTTGACGGTCATGAAGCGTCGCGTCAAGTTCAGCGTAGGACACCACTCGAGGGCTGTGCGCGTCGAGCAGAAACGGCGACGTCGCGTGTGACGACGCCTGAGCAACGATGAGCGCTTCTAGTACGTTCGACTTTTCGCCAGACACAGCGGTTCCCATCAGCGAAATGATTAGTACATCATTCGATGATCAACATAATACTTGAACTCGATGAGATTCGATGACGGGTCGCACGCCACAAACGTCTGATGCACCTCAACCTTTCCCTCGAAGCGAAGACTCACGTCGCTGAAGAGGGGCACGTCGCGTTGCCGGCAGAGATGAAGGAGGGCGTCGAAGTCTTTTTGTTCACGAAACGTGACGCCAAAGTGGCGCGGGTACATCGGTAATTCGCGCATCGGTGGGACGACGTCAGGCGCCGGTGAAAGATGGCACACGAGTTGATCACCGAAGAAATCAATGGTGACGCGGTCATCATATCGACGCGCCAATTTACATCCCAGTTTGGTGACGTAAAACGCTACGGTCTCGTCCAGGTCGTAGGCCGGTAGGGCCAAGTGGAAAACGTCGCGGCTCTCTCTCATCGTAACGCTCAGACGATGCTATGAAGACTGAGTTCGAATGCGAGCAGTGTCTCGCTTCGAAGGCCCAGGCGAACCGTCTCGAGCGGGATGATGTCCGAAACAGCGATATTTCCTAAATTGGCGTTGGGACCGACTCGTTGTACGAAGTAACTCTGCAACTCCTTCGACGGCGCCTCGAAGAGTAGTTTCTCGTGGTCAATGCCCGAAGAAAGGATGTCTTCAATGAGCCCGTAGCGAAGCTCGCCGTTGGAGCGACAGATGCCACTCTCGCCGCTTTCCCTGGTCTCGAGCGTGACGAGTACTGCGCCGGCGGCAATATCAGCTTGGATAGAGGAGATCCATTTTGTGGGCGCCATTGTCTCGGACGTAACTTGATCTTTCGAACCCACTTCAGAGATGACACTGAAGTCATCAGTCAAGCGCTTCACGTAGTCGGCTTTGTCGTCGTTCGACAGATCTATGGTGCCATTGGATACTTCAACGTATCGACTGCCGTACGCCTGACAGAGGCTGCGGAACTCGTCGAAGCGATTCTGAAGGATGTATTTCTCGAAGAGCGTACCCCCAAGATAGAAGTCGATGTTGGCTTCTTTGAGAATGTCGAGCTTCTTGTGAAAGTTAGTCGTCACTACCGACGTTCCCCAGCCGAACTTCACGAAGTCAAAGTGTTCACCGTGACTTTCGACGACGTCGGAGAAATAATTAAGTGGAACGCCATTGTCGATGACCATCGTGAGACCGGTGGTTCGGGGCTTTGCTTCTCGCAGAGGAAGTTGAAGGGGCATCACTCAATGTTATAGGTGGTCAATTTCAATTCACTATCGCCGCCGACGCGCGTGAAATGTCGTGTCCGTTTATTTCCTTGTAATTCAATAAAGTCGTCGCAACGTCACTCTTTGAAATTCCTGTGAATAGTTCTACGCTCAACTCTCGTGTCAATTTTGCGTCCAACCGTCGCGACGTTTCGCGCGATCAAGCGTCGTTGAGTTTGTTATGGAAGGAATAAGGACATTCGAATTACGTCTGACCATTTTTGCCACAGTTCCATTCGGACGGTCACTAGCCTTGTCATCGTGAGCACAATTTCTAGTCGAACGCTTCGACTCACGCTCGTTCGTCACGGCGAAAGCAGTTGGAACCTTTCTCGTCTCGTTCAAGGCCAAGACGACCGAGCGCAACTCACCGACGAAGGGAAAGCGCAGGCGCGACGCGTCGTGGAAACTCTTCAAGAACACACTTTTCAGCACGTCTTTACAAGTGATTTGGTGCGAGCACGACAGACAGCGACGATCATTAGCGACGCACTTCATCTCTCGCTCGAGATTGACCCTCTACTCAGAGAACGAAGCTTTGGCATGTTTGAAGGAGGCCCGCTAAGCAATTTGACGGCCGACGTCACTGGTATCGCCAAGGGCGTCGTTGAGAATCCAGACGCTCGACCAGCGGGCGGCGAGTCGTTCCGCGACGTCGTGCGCCGAGCTGCATTCTTCCTCGAGCGCGTTGGTGACGAACCTTCATCGAGCGAACTACTGATCGTGACCCACGGTGGGACGATTCGAGCCCTGCGCGCTTACTGCTCGGGCGCGTTGCTCGAGGGTCTGACGTGGGATCCAGTCGGCAACTGCAGCATCTGGAGCGTTGAGGTAGCTGTCTCGAACTGACGCGTCGCCGCAGTTAATCGACGAGCATCGACATGAAAACGCTTCAACGATGCTCGCGCTTAGGGCAGCAGCGCCGCGCAAACAATGGCGACGTCCCACTTCCTGAAGGACCCTGGACCACGAATCGTTGCGGCGTCATCTCTTCGGAATCTGCGCTGCTCGACACCGCGCCAGCCTACAAAGCAACGCGTGAGCGCTTACTTCGTATTGGCTGAAACGCTTCGCAACCTACTCGAGGTCCCAGAGAAGTCGGTAGTAGCGAATCTTGGCCGAATCAGGTTCGTACCCGTACGCGTCGTACACGTTCTGTTCCCAACCAGGTCCGTAGTTCCAGACCGAACTCCACGCCGCGATCGAAAGATCAGCCCAACGATCGCCAACGCCAAGACGGTCAAAATCAACGTGAGCAATCCAATCTCCGCTCTCGTTGAGCAAGGTATTCGGCGCACACGCGTCGCCGTGGCACACCACGAGATCCTCCGCTGGCACGACACGTAGTTCGAGCAACGCCGCGGAAATCGTCATTCCCGCAAATTCGAGGGGAAATTCATGGTCGCTGA
>DAIQOO010000144.1:0-3831 GCA_036787845.1 Acidimicrobiales bacterium | reverse complement strand
CCCCTTCCCAAAAGAGTGCGGCTGTCGTCGGAAAATAGCGAGGGGTCCAAAAGGATCCCCGAGCGTGGGTTAGTCCCCCCTCGCCCCCAAAGTTTGATTCTCGAGCATCACTTGGAGCCATTCCAAGAGTTGCGCCGTTCATGGGAGCGCGGGGCCGTTTTCGAGACATTTCAACAAATCTGACCGATAGTAGCGTCCATCCTTATAGAGGCGTCCATGCAACCAACGCTTGACGTGGTCAATCTTTGCGTCAAACGCCAACACAACGAGATATTGAAGTCCATCTCATTCACCGCTGCGCCTGGTGAACTCATTGGCCTACTCGGACCCAGTGGCAGCGGCAAGAGCACCCTGATGCGTTCGCTCCTCGGCGTCCAGGCGATTACCAGCGGATCAGTGCAAGTCTTGCAATCACCGCCAGGCTCACCCTCACTGCGCGGTCTAATCGGTTATATGGCCCAGAACTCCGCCATCTACCTTGACCTCACCGTAGAGGAGAACCTTCGCTATTTCGCCGGCGTGCTCCAGCACCCCTATTCGGAAGTCACACGGGTAAAGGAGGTAGTGGCCCTCACGTCCTTCTCAAATCGCCTCGTGTCATCACTGTCCAGCGGTGAGCGAACACGAGTGTCGCTTGGCATTACCCTTCTCGGCTCACCGCCCGTATTGATTCTTGACGAACCAACCGTGGGCCTTGACCCAATACTCCGACGTGACTTGTGGCGTACGTTCGAGGATCTCGCCGGGACGGGCACGACCGTGATGGTGTCGAGCCACGTTCTTGACGAAGCGGCGCGCTGCGCCCGACTGCTGCTACTACGAAACGGGTCAATCCTCTTCGACAACTCACCCGCGCAACTGCTAGCCGTTGCTGGAGCTACGAGCTACGACAGCGCATTCGAGCGTGTGATCGAAGAGGCTGAATGAACCTTCGACGGACGTTGCTAACCACGCGACGCATCCTCCAGCAGTTACGCCACGATCCACGGACAATTGGATTGCTGTTGCTCGTCCCGTCGGCGCTAGTGGGCCTTTTGGCGTGGAGCTTGACTAACAATCCCGGTGCATTCGACTCAATCGGTCCGAAATTGTTGGGCGTTTTTCCCCTTATCGTTATGTTCCTTGTCACGTCGGTCATCACTTTGCGTGAACGTTCCGTTGGAACCCTCGAGCGTCTCTTCACGTTGCCTCTTACCAAGGCGGAATTTGTCGCGGGCTACGCTTTCGCGTTCGGGGGCGTTGCCGTCATTCAGAGTTTCCTCGTCTCAATTCTCTCCTACACCTGGTACGGACTTGCCCACCAGGGTGTGCCGTGGCGCGTAAGCGTCGTGGCGCTCTGCGCCGGCCTGCTAGGTACCGCGTTCGGGTTGGCACTAAGTGCGTTGGCGCACTCGGAGTTTCAAGCGGTTCAGTTTATGCCCGCATTCATTCTGCCCCAGCTTCTTCTTTGCGGTCTCGTCATTCCTGTCGGCCAACTTCCCACCGTCCTTCGCATCGTCGCTGACGTGATGCCAATGACAGCCGCGATGCACGCCATCGCCCCATTACAGTCCAATTGGTATTACGTAGGCCAGTTTGCAATCATGATTGCGTACGTACTTGTGGCACTGGTTGTCGGTGCGACCACACTTCGCCGCACGACAAAGTAATGATCTCATCGATGAGCAGACAGCTCCACCCGCACGCCTGAGCCCGAGTAGCGCTGGCATTTGGTCGAGAGCTACGTTGAACCCACGACTACCCCACACCCCAAAGGAGTGCGGCAGTGGTCGAAACGCGGTGAAGCGTCCAAAAGAACGCCTGGAGGTGGGCCAGTCCCCCTCGCCCACCCGTGTGATGTTGCAAAATTCCTGGGGCGACTGAGCTTCCAAGGACTACTCCTTGACCGGTCTTAGTACTCGCGAGTCAGGTTGATGGCCCAATGTCGCAGGAGTTCGCAATCCTCGGAGTCGACGTCGACATTCGTGTCGGTCTCCATGATGACGACGCGATGGTGGCGACCGCGCGATTGATCCATATCGATCGGCGCCAGCTGACCACCAGGCCAGGAGTGGTCGCGCGTTGACAAACACGATCAGTTGCAGGAACTCCGAACGTTCGACAGCGCTTATTTGGAGCCAGATGTATCAGACTCCACTCGAACGTCACGTGAGCCTGCCACCTGACCCTCGCGAGGGCGAAGTAGCGGGGAGGGCTTCGTGGAACGGTCCGTCGAGGTCGAGCAGCGTCGCAAGGTTGATGAGTAGCCGACGCGGCGTCGATTACTCGAACGCTGAATTGGCCAACCAATACTCGATCAAGGTGCGATCGCCCTCGACGGTGAGCGCGCTGTCGCCAAGTGCTTGACGACGAAGCAACACCCTCACCAATTCAGCCACAGAACCCGAGAGCGCAACGTCAACCCGCTTCAGATTGTCCACGATGCGAAAGCCTCCGTCGTAAAGTTGAATGTTCCAGGTCCTTGATACGTCCAAGGACTGAAATTGCAGCGTCTCGCTGTGACCAACGTGCCCTCGCGCACTCAAGGTCACGTCGTCATCCGATTCGAGGTTGACGAGAAACTCATCAATGGCATCCAGCGCGACGACGGGATCAATCTCGGACGTCACGCCACCTGCCAGTTCGAGGTCGAGACGATGAATAAACGTCTCGTGCAATTGACGCCGAGACCAAAACACCAGATGTTGGTCGACACCCCACGCCCACATCTCCTCTGTTGGATCACCGCGCCGCAAGGTGGCGACGAGCGTCGCGCCGCCCTCTCGCAACCACGCGGGACTCACTGGCCCGTTCTCGAGATCCATCTCAGACCTTGGAATCCTCCGCTTAGCCCGTACACGAACAAGTTGTTCAGCCCATCGGTGGACACCGCCCAAATGTTGGCCGAGATCGTGGGCCGACCACTCGGGACACGACGGCACTATCAACGTTGAATCGATGTTGTCGTAGGTCGCGGCGAATCGTTCGATCTCAACTTCTAACGCGTCGCAGTAGTCCACGTGATGCATCTTCGGATGATATCGAGTCCACTTCGTCATGAATCGAAGTGAAGTGGACTGAATCTGGAGTTTGCTTCGCCCAGTATTGTTGAAAGGATGTCTCTTGCACCTCCGCCCCTCAATGTCCGTCGCCGTATGCCTAAGAAGAGAAAGTCACGATTTCGATCGCTGCTCGAGTGGGCGACCATCTTTCTTGTCGCCGTGCTCGTCTCGCTGGTCGTTCGCACGTACCTCTTTCAAACTTTCTACATCCCCTCGGGCTCAATGGAACCGACGCTGCGGGTCGGCGATCGAATTGTCGTGTCCAAACTGAGCGTCAAGCTCGGCACGATTCACCGGGGCGACATCCTGGTCTTCAAAGCTCCCAAGGCTGTATTGAGCGACTGTGGTGACAGTGTGAGTGACCTGGTGAAAAGAGTAATTGGACTACCGGGTGACCACCTGACCTCTAAGGGCAACACCATCTACGTGAACGGTCAGCCTCTTGCCCAACCGTGGACGCACAAAGAACCGCTTTCACGAAGCATCGGTAACGTCACGGTCCCGGCCAACCACTACTTCATGATGGGCGACAACCAGCCCTTCTCTTGTGACAGTCGTTACTGGGGGAGCATTCCACACTCCGGCATCATCGGCAAAGCGCTGTTGCGCATCTGGCCGTTCTCGCGCATTGCCTTCCTCTAGCGAGAGGTGCGCCGGGCTCTAGCGTAGAGACACGAGTTAAAAGGAGTCGACATGAAAATCCTGATTGTCGGGGGAACGTCATTCGTCGGTCGCGCGATCTCTTGGTCCGCGTGGCACCACGGCCACGAAGTCTCGGTCTTGAATCGCG
>DAIQOO010000143.1:0-3856 GCA_036787845.1 Acidimicrobiales bacterium | reverse complement strand
GCCATCAGGGTGAACGGATTCGTCTGGGTTGGTCGGACCGTGACGGTCACCATCGTTGGCACCGGCTTCTACGCCCAGCCGAGGATCACGAGCAACGAGGTTGGAACGAGGGCCGTCGTCTCCCACGACAATGGTCGCAGGCTTGTGGTGCGGGTGAGGTTGCTCGCCGGGGCGGCTCGGGGTTGGCACACCTTCACCATCACTCTGGCCAATGGCCATTCGTGCAAGGTGAACTACTTGGTCAAGTAGTCGTGGTCCCCTAAAGGCAGTTGCCCTGGCCCCCTTGTTCGAGGGGGGCCAGGGCAACTGCCTTCATTAAGCGCAGACGGGTTGATGGAATAGAAGAATTTTCTGTATCGCAGAGTTACAAAGTCGGCCGCTTTTAGCTTTGACAAGTTCTTTGAAGTTGCCCGTAATGGCGGGGTCATCATTGACTTTGACGCGCGGAGTGGTCATAACTACGGAACGAAATTTAGGGTGCCAATAAACCGCTTACCCGACCTCTACGAGGACACAGAAGTAGTCGTCAATCTCTAAAGAATTATTACCTTGTCTTCCGTTTTGGAGACATAACGGCAAGCAGTCCATTTTCAACTAACGAACTTACAGAGGTGCCTTTAGAAGTAGCGAACTTGCGAGCATGTAAAGTTACTGCTTTGTCTATCCGAACGCTGATGATTTTTGTATTAGAGAGATAGTGGTACTCACGTCTCTCTCCCTTAGGTCTGTACTCTCTGACCGCTCACACACATATCCCCTATCAAGTGGCAACCGCATTGCCAAACTGGCAGACGCTTCTTATTGTTCCTAGGTAGTACTTGATAGCCACAAATACGGCGATTAGTCCACTCCTACAATCTCGTATACGGGCGGCGGTGCAAACCCACACGTAACAAGAGGCTCATGCTTCTCGGGTAACGGGTCATAACACCCAACCGTCACGTCGTTAATCAGTGTGAGCAAGTTTGACGTAAGGGCCTTAAAGCAGCATCTAATCGCCGCTTCACTGGTGCGATGTTTGCCACACTCGCAGGGGCACTCTGTCTTTAGACGCCGAAAATAAGCGATGGCATAAACAAAATGATTGGGATCAGAAGGTGTCTTATGCAACCACTTCAAATGTTCACCGCACGGACAAAGCAATTTGAGATAACCCTTTTAATTAACTCCGCCCTCACGCCAATTGAGATCCTTCGCAATTCTGCGAGCATCGCGTGGGTTCTCCTACATCTTGGAAATCTTGCATTTCATACGCCTTTTCACCCCGCGCCAATCAATTCTGCATTCTCGAAAACGGACTACACATGATTCGTGATTCTTGCGGTCGGAGGCGGAGTGCGCCTGGTACCCGAGCCATCAGCGCTCTGAACTCGAATACTTTGGTCCCGTTTGCCAGCGTGTGGGACGTTTACGCCTTCAGGTCAGTCGCCCTCTGACACTTCCAGACTCGGCAATTACTGGCATGGAGCAATGAAGTTCGACCTAGAACTGCGTGAGGTACGGCAGCACGTTCTTTGCCCACGTGAAGGTCATCGGTGGTGCCCTTGACGCGGGTATCTCGATGAGATCCGCGAACGATCCGTGTCCGTTCACTACGGCGTAACCAGTTCCGATTTCACAGTTCTTGCACATCAGTCCGACTCCCGGGTTGAACGTTCCGTCGTAGCCAAGAAGCTCATCGCGATGCCCCCAACAAGCGGGCGCGTTTTGAGAAGTGCAGGGAATGTTGAAGGTGGTGGCGCGACTGCCGCCCCAGCCGTCGTTGTACATCCATTCAAAGTCCACTTCGAGGGTCGTGAATCCAGTTGACCACGCGCTACCCATGCCGGGGACTTTTTGTGGGTCGAGACCAATGGGAAATCCAGAAGCAATGAATGGGTCGTTTCCAACGAGCGCGGCTCTCTGGGCCGAGCTGTCGAGAGCCCTGTTGATACCGAGATACGGGGGCAGTCCTCGAGCCGTGCGTTCGAGGTTCGCGACGACGAAGAGCTGTTCTTGGGGCGTGAGTGAGTACCAGTTCGTTGGCAGCACCATGGGGGGCACGTTCTCTAACTTGCGTGCTGCGTTAATGACTTGCAGTACGTAGGTGGAGCACGTCTGGTTGTTGCTGTAGATCGGAAACGTTGCAGTCTGGGACGACACACAGGGATTGTCGCAACTCCACGCGCTGCCCGTACTCGTGCACGTCGCCGAGCGAAGGAAGTTCGGCTTTGGCGCGATGTTCGATTTAGGGTTTTGCAAGGGAATGAGCCCGGCGCCGGAGATCGGTGAAGCGGTGATGAGTACAAAGAGACCAGCGAGCAAGAGTGTCGTCAGTCCCTTGACTTTGAGTCCCGCAACGTTCTCGTCCAACCCAGCGTGTCGCGTCGCGTTCCTCACACCCTGAGTTAGAGAGTGTTCGAGGTGCGCCAACGTGGCAACAGCGCGCCCCATTACATGCTCGGGTAGCTCTGAGTCACGGGATTTTTCATTTTCGAAAAAGTGTGACACACGACGGCGTTCACTGAGGGTCGGGTTATGGGTACTGGATGCTCGGGGTCATAGATCCCTTGGCTCGAAGCACAGATTAATTATATTTTGTAACCCATATCAACCAAAATTTCCACCAATTTCAAACGTGTGCGCATATAAGTTACCGGTACACTGTTATAGGTAACTTATTCGGGGAGGTTCGGTGGAACCGGTTGGGTCGGAAGTTGAGGTCATCTGGAACGGACGGAGGATTCGCGCCTTCGTGCCGGCACTTCTTGCGGACCGCGAACTTTCCCTCGACGTGCCAACCGCTGCAAGAACTGCAGTGGCGGCCAGCGAAGTCGCTCACGCCGCAGAAGCGCTGGACACGGACTACGAACCACTCGCGCGGCTTCTGCTGCGCTCGGAGGGGGTCGCCTCTTCGTACATCGAGGGCGTCAGCGCTCCTGTTGTCAACGTCGTCCTCGCCGAGGAACAGCTCGGCCGACAAGGTACAGGCGCCGCCTCATGGGTGGCGAGTAACTTGGCGGCTGTCAGCAAAGCCGTAGCAAATGCCGAGGGTGGCGCGGCACTTTCGACTCGGACCCTGTGCGAGTGGCATCGCACCCTCATGACGGCAAGCCCGACACCTGAGCGCTACATCGGGGTGATAAGAAACGAACAGGGCTGGATCGGGGGGACGAGTCCGCTCAATGCTCACCTCGTGACGCCTCCCCCCAGTGAGCTCTCGGCGCTACTCGACGACCTCATCGCCTACGTGAACCGCGAGGACGTCGACCCCGTCGCCCAAGCCGCGATTAGCCACGCGCAGTTTGAGATCATCCATCCATTCAGCGACGGCAATGGCCGAGTAGGCCGTGTGCTCGTCGCCTGGGTGCTCACCCGGCGACTGGCACTTCTCGTGCCACCACCAGTCAGCGTGGCGATCGCGGCCGACGTCGCTGGCTACTCCTCGGGCCTGGCACTCTTTCGCCTAGGTGATCATCGCCGGTGGATCGCGTGGTTCGCTGACGCGGTCGCCAGTGGCGGCAGAGCCCAACGTGCGTTGATCTCAAACGTCGAGCACATCAAGCAGCAGTGGCGCGATCGGCTCGCCGCCACCGAGCGCAAAACCCGCAGCGACGCTGCGGTTTTTGCGGCGCTCGATCTGCTTCCTCGTCATCTGGTCCTCACCTCACGGATACTCGCCGACGAACTTGAGATCTCTCGCAAGGCCTCCTTGGCAACCCTGCACCGTCTCGTCCACGTCGGAATCCTCACTGAGCAAGGGACGATTTCGCGCGAGACCTCCGGCCAGCCCGCGTCGCTCTTCGTCTCGCGGGACCTGCTCGGACTCGCCGGTTCGAGTCCGTTGCGATAGGCCCACCGCGCCGCGCCCGCGCAG
>DAIQOO010000303.1:0-1060 GCA_036787845.1 Acidimicrobiales bacterium | reverse complement strand
ATCCCAAAGGATTCGCCCGCTGGCCACTACCTCAGTGAGCACGGCGTTTCGCCAGGCGACTTCAACTCATACGGTTCGAGGCGTGGCAATCACGAAGTGATGGTTCGCGGCACGTTTGCCAATGTGCGCCTGCACAACCGGCTGGTCCCCGGTGTCGAAGGCGGTTTCACCCGACGACTTCCAGATGGTGAAACGCTGACCGTCTTCGACGCGGCTATTGATTACATGACCAAAGGAACGCCGCTCATCGCCATTGCCGGCACGGACTACGGTTCGGGATCATCGCGGGACTGGGCGGCGAAGGGAACGATGCTCCTCGGGGTCAAGGCAGTTCTCGCCACGTCATTCGAGCGAATCCACCGCTCCAACTTGATTGGGATGGGCGTGCTGCCGCTGGAATTCCCGTCCTGCGAAACAGCCGAGAGCCTGGGTTTGAGCGGAGAGGAGTTGTACTCCATAACGGGACTTTCTGGCGTCGACACCCCGCCGCACGAGGTCACCGTGCGAATCAACGCACACGAAGTGTCTCGCGAGTTCACTGCCACGGTGAGAATCGATACCCCCGCGGAGGCCGCCCATTTCGTTCACGGTGGAATCCTTCCCTACGTGCTGCGACAGCTACTCGACGCGCGAACCTGATCGACACACGACGCTGGGCGGAGGATGAAGGTGACATCACTCGTGACCTTTTTCAAGGATCGCGACGCAGCGCGGATCACCATAGTGGCGTGAAACGTTCCTCTGTGGTTGGTCCACCCCCAGTTCGAGCCCGATGGCCCGCTTGTAAGTTCGTAATCAGACATCGAGAGTGGGCACCTGGTTTTAGCGAAGCCCGGTGTTAGGAAGGTTTCTACTTGACCTACCCGTTTTACGATCAGAAGTTCAATTCTCTGAATGAGGTGACACACTTGGTAAGCCCATCGAATGAACAATTAGTTTTCCTGAACACGACTGAAACCCTGAGATTTAATGGCCGCGATGTGTCAAACCTTGGAGAGATCTGGACCATTGGACACTCCACCCGCTCGACCGAAGAGTTTCTCGCATTGCTGCACGATCA